>JAFVVI010000040.1 GCA_017502265.1 Oscillospiraceae bacterium | reverse complement strand
GGGTTACCGAAACGAGCCTCCTTGGTAGTGCCCTTAAAAGAAAATGTACCTAAGCAATTGATGTCATAAAGTTCGGCATATTCATAGCCGTAACCGAATGTACCGGAGGCAGGAATCACAGGATTATCAAGGGTAATACCGCAAAGCTCAACGCTCAATCTTCCCATAGAATCTCCTCCTTCTTCATAACAGGACCTTCCTTGCAGATGCGCTTATAACCGGTAATGGTCTTGCAGGAACAGCCCATACAGGCGCCAAAGCCGCAGCCCATTCGCTTTTCAAAGCTCATCTGACCGGAGGTATTGGCAGTTTTATACACAGCCTTCAGCATCGGCTCCGGTCCGCAGGTGTAGAAATAGGTGTAGTCCATTGCCTTCAGCGCGTCGGTGACAAAGCCCTTGACACCGTAAGATCCGTCGGCGGTGGTGACGGTCACCTCTGCGCCCAAAGCCTTAAATTCGGCCTCATAGAAAATTTCATCTTTTGTATTAAAGCCAAGGACCACAGACACTTTTTTGCCCTGTGCGAACAGCTCCTTAGCCAGCAGGTACATAGGCGGTACGCCTACACCGCCACCCAGCAACACAGGCTTATCGCCTGCAAGAGACAGGTCATAGCCGTTGCCCAAGCCCGTCAGAACATCCAGCTTTTCGCCCGGGGTCATACGGGACATCTGCTCAGTGCCCTTACCCACCGCCTTGTAGACGATGGTAAGGGTATTATCAGACAGGTCGCACACGGAGATGGGCCGCCGCAGGTAAAGGCCGTCCAGCTTGATATTCACAAACTGGCCGGGGGCAGTGATGGCGGTCACATCCCCCTGCAGGACCATTTTGAACACAGACTGTGTCAGGGCAACATTTTCTTTTATCTCAAAAATTCCCTGTTTCATAATTGCTCCTTAAGCATCAATTGTAGAAATGGTCAGTGTGGTCTCCTCCAGCACATCCAGCAGCACCCGCACAGTATCCAATGCAGTAAACAGGGATACATTGTACTCCGTGGCGATCTGACGGATCTGGACGCCGTCCTGGCCGTTGCTACCGGGGTCACGGGTGTTGATCACATAAGCGATATGGCCTTGGCGCAGCGCGTTGGGGATCTCCTCACTGCCGTCGCCGATCTTACCCAGCATGTGGGTACGGATACCGTTGGCCTTCAGGAACTTTGCAGTGCCTTGTGTCGCCTCAATATTAAAGCCCAGCTGATAGAAACGGCGGATCAGAGGCAGGGCCTCTTCCTTGTCCTTTTCAGCAATGGTGGCAAGGACAGTGCCATAGTTCTGCAGATGCATGCCGGAAGCCTGCAGAGCCTTGTACAAGGCGCGGTTCATGGTGCTGTCGTAGCCGATGGCTTCGCCGGTGGACTTCATTTCCGGGGACAGGTAAGCATCCAGGCCACGGATCTTATTGAAGGAGAACACAGGAGCCTTGGCATACCAGCGATCCTTCTCTTCGGGGTAAATATCGAAGATTCCCAGCTCCTTCAGACTCTTGCCCAAAATTACCTCGGTAGCGATATCTGCCAGGCTGTAGCCGGTGGCCTTACTCAGGAAAGGTACGGTACGGGAAGAACGAGGGTTCACCTCGATGATGAACACATTGTCGTCCTTATCCACGATAAACTGGATATTGAACAGGCCTACGATGCCGATGCCCAGGCCCAACTTCTTGGCATACTGCAGAATAATGCCCTTGACCTTATTGGAAATAGAGAAGGTGGGATAGACAGAGATGGAGTCACCGGAGTGGACGCCAGTGCGTTCTACCAGCTCCATAATACCGGGAACGAACACATCCCGACCGTCACAGATGGCATCGATCTCCACCTCACGGCCCTCGATATACTTATCCACAAGAACAGGCTTGTCCTCGTCAATCTCAACGGCGGTACGCAGGTAGTGGCGCAGCTGCTCCTCGTTGGCAACGATCTGCATTGCCCGGCCGCCCAACACGAAGGAAGGACGCACCAAAACAGGATAACCGATCTGAGCTGCGGCAGCAATGCCATCTTCGATCTTGGTGACGGCCTGACCCTTGGCCCGGGGAATATCCAATTCATTCAGCAGGTTTTCGAAGGCATTGCGGTCCTCTGCTTTATCAATGGCAGCGCAATCGGTGCCGATGATCTTCACACCACGGTCGTGGAGAGGCTGGGCCAGGTTGATAGCAGTCTGACCGCCAAGAGATGCAATCACGCCCTCAGGCTTCTCAAACTCGATGATGTTCATCACATCTTCGGGCGTCAGCGGCTCAAAATAGAGCTTATCGGCGGTTGTATAGTCGGTGGAGACAGTCTCGGGGTTATTGTTGATGATGATGGCTTCATAGCCGGCATCCCGAATGGTCATCACCGAGTGGACAGTGGAGTAGTCAAATTCCACGCCCTGACCGATACGGATGGGGCCGGCGCCCAACACCACGATCTTCTTTTTATCCGTCAGTCGGGAAGTATTTTCGCCGGTGTAGGAAGAATAGAAATAAGGAATATATGCGCCGGTATGGCAGGTATCCACCATCTTAAACACCGGGAACAGATGATTGGCTTTGCGCTGGTTATAAACATCCAGCTCCGTGCACTTCCACAGACGCGCGACATATTTATCGCTGAAGCCCATGATTTTAGCCTTCTTCAAGGTTTCAAAATCACCCGCATTTGCCTTCAGGGTCTCTTCCATATCAATGATGTTGCGGATAGCTTCCAGGAAGTAGGGCGTGATCTGGGTGATCTCGTGGATCTTCTCCACGGAAACGCCGTGATACAGCAGCTCTGCGATGGCAAAGATGTTATCTGAACGGAAGATGCTGATGTATTCCAGCAGTTCCTCCACGGTCATATTATCAAACTTGGAAAGGTACAGGTGGTTTGCGCCGATCTCCAGAGAACGAATACCCTTCAGCAGGGCCTCCTCCAGATTGGAGCCAATACCCATTACCTCACCGGTAGCCTTCATCTGGGTGCCCACGGTGTTGGGCGCAGAGGTGAACTTATCAAAGGGGAACCGGGGCAGCTTTGCAATCACATAGTCCAGCTTCGGCTCGAACGCAGCATTGGTATTGGCGATCTTGATATCCTCCAGATCCATACCTACGGCGATCTTGGCGGTGACCCGGGCAATGGGATAGCCGGATGCCTTAGAAGCCAGCGCAGAGGAACGGGAAACTCTGGGATTGACCTCAATGAGGTAGTATTCAGAGGTATGGGGATTCAATGCAAACTGCACATTACAGCCGCCGGCGATCTTCAGCTCCTTGATGATCTTGATGGCGGAATCGTTGAGCATCTTCAGATCGTGGTCGTTCAGGGTCATAATGGGGGCAACAACAACGCTGTCGCCGGTATGGACGCCCACGGGATCGATATTTTCCATGCCGCAGATGGTAATAGCATGGTCGTTGCCGTCCCGCATAACCTCGAATTCAATTTCCTTATAGCCCTTGACGGACTTTTCAATCAGCACCTGATGGACAGGAGAAAGTTGGAAAGCATTCAGGCCGATCTCCACCAATTCCTCCTCGGAATAGGCAAAGCCGCCGCCAGTGCCGCCCAGCGTAAAGGCAGGGCGCAGTACAACGGGATAGCCAATGCGCTTGGCTGCTTCCTTGGCTTCTTCCAGAGAGTAAGTGATCTCAGAGGGAATGACCGGCTCGCCGATGGACTGGCACAGTTCCTTAAAGAGCTCTCTGTCCTCAGCCCGCTCAATAGAAGCGCTGGAAGTGCCCAGCAGCTCCACGCGGCACTCTTTCAAGATGCCCTTCTTTTCCAGCTGCATAACCAGGTTCAGACCGGTCTGGCCGCCGATACCGGGAAGAATGGCATCGGGACGCTCATAGCGGATGATCTTGGCTATATACTCCAAGGTCAGAGGCTCCATATAGACCTTATCAGCAATGGTGGTATCGGTCATAATGGTAGCAGGATTGGAGTTACACAGAACTACCTCATAACCCTCCTCTTTCAGAGCCAGGCAGGCCTGGGTGCCTGCATAGTCGAACTCGGCAGCCTGTCCGATCACAATGGGGCCGGAGCCGATAATCAAAATTTTCTTTAAATCTGTTCTTTTAGCCATTTTACATCCTCCACTCAATTCTTCTTGTAAACTGCTTTTCCGTCACAGACGGTCAGCAGGCATTCACCTTTTAATTTCCAGCCGGCAAAGGGCGTTGCTTTGCCCTTGGACAGGAATTCCCCGGGATCTACGGCGAATTCCTTAGAAAGATCCCATACTGTGTAGTCACTGTTTACAGGGATTCCAAACCGTTTTCTGGGGTTGTTGCTCAGCAGGTCAATGAGTTTTTCCAGTGTGATAATGCCCGGCTCAACAAAGTAGGTATACATCACCGGGAAGGCCGTTTCGATACCCACCACACCGAATGCGCTTGCTGCAAGACCCTTGCTCTTTTCCTCTGCGCTATGGGGTGCGTGGTCTGTGGCGATCATATCGATAGTGCCATCCACGATACCCGCCACCAGCGCTTCCCTGTCGGACTTGTCCCGCAGGGGCGGATTCATTTTAAACCGGCCGTCTTCCTGCAGGAAGCTGTCGTCCATTGTCAGGTAGTGCGGGCCTGTTTCGCAGGTGACATCCAGCCCCTTTGCCTTTGCCTGCCGGATCAGCTCTACGCTTTCCTTTGTGGAGATATGGCACACATGATAGGCGCAGCCGGTCTCCTCCACCAAGCGCAGGTCTCGGGCGATCTGCTCGTATTCACTGGCGCTGCAGATACCCTTGTGACCGTGGGCTCTGGCATACTGACCGTCGTGTATATAGCCGCCCTTTAAAAGACTGTTGACTTCGCAATGGGCGACAATCATTTTACCAAGCGCCTTGGCCCGGAGCATCGCCTGCCGCATCATATCGTCACTCTGCACACCCCGGCCATCATCGGAAAAGGCGATGCAATTAGGGGCCATTCCCTCTAAATCCGCCATTTCCTCGCCCTTTTGTCCAACGGTGATTGCACCGTAAGGGTACACATGGATCACAGCCTGTTCTTCAATCAACTTCAGTTGCTGCCCCAAATGCGCCACACTGTCCGGCACAGGATTTAAGTTGGGCATTGTGCACACCGCAGTATAGCCGCCTCGCGCTGACGCCTTGGAACCGCTTTCGATGGTCTCTTTATAAGAAAATCCCGGCTCACGAAAATGCACATGCACATCGCAAAAGCCGGGAAATACAACATATTCAGATGCACCAGCGAAAGACAATGCCTCCATCAAAGGAGCGTCAGAAGAAACAATACCGCCATCACAGAAGCCAACCATTTTGAACTTCATACGACCAGTCATTATTTCGTTCCCCTTCCCTGTTACTTTATCTACAAAAGTATACCATACAGAAGGGGGCTTTGTCAAACCCGTCTTGACATTTTTTCACAAAAAATTTATACAAATTATCCTTGTTCAAACAGGGTCTGTGTGTCCAAATCAACAAAGGGATATACCCGTTTCCAGATACCCTCTGTTTTCTGAACACTGCTGCGGTGCTGGCTTAAAAGACGGACCAGTGGATAGACATCGATCCATATCTCAGAATTGCACTCTTTTTGACTTTCGTCAAAGACCAGCTGCATACCGAAATGCAGATGGACCGTTTCAATATTATTCGTATTTTCTTTGTCCGAGTACCCGGTCCGGCCCATAAAGCCGATCACATCTCCCGGCTGGACGATCTTGCCCGCAAACATATCCTTGGCAAAGGGCGTATCTTTTTGCAGGTGGGCGTAATAGTAATAGCGCTTGGAATCGAAGGATCGGATACCGATTCGCCAGCCACCGTAACGATTCCATCCCATCGCCTCAACCACGCCGCCTTCTACCGCCACGATGGGTGTTCCGAGACCGCCCATCAGATCGTTGCCCAAATGCTTTCTGGCAAAACCAAAGGATCGACTGTTACCGAAATCGGAACAATGGCTATACCCATAGCCGGCTGCTACAGGACTGAAGGCTTTTAATCCATAGACCGGTTTCCACTGTCCGTCAATTTCTATGGCATAATTGCCCAAAAGGCCGCCCAACACCGCGGTGTAGGCCGTATGATAATAGTCATAATATTTGTACAGATTTCCCAGCAATTCCTGGGGGGATCGATCGCCTTTCAGCTCCTGGGTCGCCTTTTTAACCGATGCCAAGCCGCATTTACCACCGGTTCGGCAAGCAGCCAGCGCCAAAATATCGATCCAGCTGATATGCTTTTCCTGCTCAGCTGTTTGAATATCTGCATTCATCGCGTATTGCAGGGATTCATAGGGCACTGCAAAATCCACCCATTTGATCGGCTCTGCCTTGACAGGAATTATGGGAATCAACGAGAGAATCAGCGCAAAAAGAATCCACCGTTTCACAAAACCACCTCTTTGGGTAGTCTGTGAAACGGCGGAAAGAAAATACATTACAATTATTTCAAGTCTTTGCGGACTCCCTCTGCGATTCGATAAATATCATCCATTTTTTGAATGGAAGATATCTGCTCCTTATAGTAATTTGCGTAGGCAACCCCCCGCAGATACCAAACAAAATGCTTTCTGGCCTCCAGGCAGGCGATATGCTCGCCCTTATCCTCAAAGGCCAACTCAAATTGCCTTACCGCCACATCCACCCGCTTGGAAAGCGCAGGGCGCTGATAATCCCCTTTTCCTGCCAGCGCGCTGGCTGCATCGGCAAGCACCCAAGGATTGCCAAAGGTGGCGCGTCCAATCATAATGCCGTCGGCTTTGGTCCAATTCAAGCATTTGACCGCCGTCTGTCCGTCCACAATATCGCCGTTGGCGATGACAGGAACGGAAAGCTGCTGCTTTACCTTAGCGATCATATCCCAATCTGCCACGCCGGAATAGAGCATACTGCGGGTCCTGCCATGAACGGTGAGCATTGCCGCGCCATTATCTTCCATACGCTTGGAAAAATCCAGCACATTGATACTGCCCTTGTCCCATCCAAGACGGCATTTCACCGTCACCGGGACATCTACAGCATTCACTACGGCTTTTACAATATCCCCAGCAAGCTCTGGGGTACGCATCAATCCGCAGCCGTCTCCGCTGTTTGCGATCTTCGGCATAGGGCAACCCATATTGATGTCAATAAAATCACAGCCGGATATCTCCAGGGCCAATCGCGCGCCCTCGGCCATCACTTCGGGATTGTTGCCAAAGATCTGCGCGCCGCAAAGGCTTCCTGCATTTTTCCGAAGGAGCGCAGCGCTCTTCTTATCCTTATATACCAACGCCCGGGAGGATACCATTTCCGTCACCGTGATATTAGCGCCCAGTTCTGCGCAAATGGTACGGAACGCCCAGTCTGTCACACCGGCCATGGGCCCCAGAACAATGGGATTATCAACTTGTAATGTGCCGATCTGCAAACCAATCACCTCCCGGATTCCGGGAGATTATAACATATTGAAAGGCTTTTTGCAAGTTAAATCAGCGCCGTCAGCAGCCACACAAAGCCTGTGCATACTGCGCCGGCAGCCGCCCAAAACGCGCCGTAATGAAACAGTTTTCTGTCCCCTGACGGGCTGTGAAGCAATTTATCCGCGGCCTTTAGGAGCATTTCGTCAGTTATCCCCTCTTTGCCCACAGCATTATCATTTAAAATAAATATGGCCTGGTCAAAAAGTTTTTGATCCGGTGAGTGGACCACAATGACCTGCCGGGAGATTCCTTTTACCATATTCACCGCCTCCTTGCACAGGCAGTATACCCACTGGTAAAATTTTCATACAAAGATTGCCACACCGGTAGCAGCGGTGTGGCAATAACAATATTAATCCTGTTCCTTGGGGCGTTTATAACGGCCTTTGGGCGCCCATTCCGGCAGAGGCAGCCGCTGCATCGCGCCGAAGATCCGTTCCTTTAGGTCCGGATAGGTAGCAGAGAGATCATAGACAAGCTGCTTGATCTCCTCCCGCTTGGTGTTCTTATCCACTGGGCAGCGATTGGCCAGCACCGGCAGATTCTGACGATTGGCAAAGCTGTCGACAGTGCGCTCGTGGATATAGAGCATGGGACGGATCTGAATGATGCCGGTCCTGTCCAAGTCCGTCACCGGCTGGAAGCAGCTGATGCGGCCCTCATAGATCAGAGACATCACAAAAGTCTCCACCGCATCGTCATAGTGATGGCCCAAAGCCAGCTTATTAAGGCCAAGATCCAATAGCGCTTGATTCAGCGCGCCCCGGCGCATTTTTGAGCACATAGAGCAGGGATTTTTCTCCTTGCGATGGTCAAAGATGATAGGGCCGATCTCCGTTTTTATCAGGTGGAACGGCACATCCAGCCGGTCACACAGGCTTTGAATCTCGGTATAGTCCATGCCCAGACCCATATCAATGGTGATAGCCTCTATTGTGAAAGGCTTACTGTTATATTGCCGCAGTTGGGCAAGCAACAGCAGAAGCACAAGGGAATCCTTGCCGCCGGACACGCCGACACCAATCCTGTCCCCTGCTTCTATCATATTATAATCCTCTACGCAACGGCGCACAAGACCGACCATTTTCTGCATAGTTTTTCCTCCAAAACCGCAAAATAAGATGTGAGCATTCAAGAGAATACGAGAGATTTTAAGAGTATTTAAGAGTTTATATGGTGTTACACAAAAATTTATCAAAAATGTGTTGACAATTTATAACTTGTATGGTTTAATAATCAAGCGTTTTGCAGTCATTGTACTGCTTATATATGAATTTGTCAAAATAAATTACCTAATTGGAGGAACGCATAATGTCCACTACTTTAGCAAAACTGGAAACCGTTGAGCGCAAGTGGTACGTCATCGATGCAGCCGGCAAGCCCCTGGGCCGTACCGCTGTGATCGCTGCCAACCTACTCCGCGGCAAGCACAAGGCCACTTTCACCCCCAATGTTGACTGCGGCGACTATGTTATCGTCATCAACACCGACAAGGCTATCCTGACTGGCAAGAAGCTGGATCAGAAGACCTATTACCGCGTATCCGGCTGGATCGGCGGTCTGAAGGAAACCAAGGCTCGCGTGATGATGGACACCCGCTCCGACTACGCTATGGAGCTGGCTGTCAAGGGCATGCTGCCCAAGAACACTCTGGGCCGCAACTGCATGGGCCGTCTGCATCTGTGCAAGGGCGCTGAGCACAACCACGCTGCTCAGAAGCCGGAAGCATGGACTCTGGACTAATGGGAGGTAACTGATTATGTACGAAAGCAAGAAGAAGTATAACTACGGCACCGGCCGTCGTAAGTCCTCCGTTGCCCGTGTTCGCGTTTACGAGAACGGCACCGGTTCTATCATCATCAATGGCCGCGACATCGACGATTACTTCGGTCTGGAGACCCTGAAGCTGGTCGTCCGTCAGCCCCTGGTCACCACCGATCTGGTTGGCAAGGTTGACGTTGTTATCACTGTCGCAGGCGGCGGCGTTTCCGGCCAGGCCGGCGCGATCCGTC
Organism: Oscillospiraceae bacterium; assembly: GCA_017502265.1. GTDB lineage: Bacteria > Bacillota > Clostridia > Oscillospirales > Oscillospiraceae > Faecousia. The sequence goes on along the minus strand of JAFVVI010000040.1, from coordinate 592 downwards.
ACGGCATTTCCCGCGCCCTGCTGACTCTGAACCCCGAGTTCCGCCCCACTCTGAAGGCTGCCGGTTTCCTGACCCGCGACCCCAGAATGAAGGAAAGAAAGAAGTACGGCTTGAAGGCCGCCCGTCGCGCACCTCAGTTCTCCAAGAGATAATCTGTTATCTTTCAGAACATGCAAAAACCCAGAAACCACAACGGTTTCTGGGTTTTCTTTATATGCCACTTCCCTATTTGGTGCAAATTTGACACAAGTCTTCTAATACAGTATTTTACAATATTGCAATCCACATTGAAATTTGCTAAAATCAGACTGTTCGATAAACTTGAATTTGGAGGGGACGATATGGTTGAACGTGCGTACATTAATGATATTGCCTCATTGACGGCATTAAGATTGGAATTTTTGCAAGAAGATTGTGGTGAACTGAATGAAGAAGTCATAAGCAAGCTTGCTGAAGCTTTGCCAGCATACTTTGAAAAGAATCTTAACCATAATATTTTCTGCTACCTAATTAGAGAGAAGGAAAATGTCGTTGCCTGTGCATTCTTGCTAATAGATGAAAAACCTGCAAGCCCGATGTTCATAACAGGTAG
>JAFVVI010000039.1 GCA_017502265.1 Oscillospiraceae bacterium | reverse complement strand
CCTGCAGACGGCGCCAAGTACCAGGATCTCCGGGAGGCGCTGGAAAAGATGAAGCTCAACGATTCCTCAATGCACTATGAGCTGGAAAGCTCCATTGCCCTGGGCTTCGGCTTCCGCTGCGGCTTCTTAGGACTGCTCCACATGGAAATTATCCAGGAGCGGCTGGAACGGGAATACAACCTGGATTTGATTACCACCGCCCCCAACGTTTCCTACCGTGTCACCACCCTGGACGGCACGGTGAAGATGGTGGATAACCCCCTGGATTATCCTGACCCTATGGACATTCAGCTGGCAGAAGAGCCTTTTGTGAAGGTCAATCTTATGGCGCCCCAGGAATATGTGGGCAACATTATGGATCTTGCCACCTCCCGTCGGGGCGAATTCAAGGATATGGTCTATTTGGATGCCAACCGGGTAGAGCTGCACTATGAGATGCCCCTCAACGAGATCATTTACGACTTTTTTGACGCCCTCAAGTCCCGCACCCGGGGCTACGGCAGCTTGGACTATGAACTGATCGGCTACCGGCCCAGCCGGCTTGTGAAGCTGGATATCCTCTTAAACGGCGATATTGTGGACGCGCTGAGCTTCATTCTCTTTGCGGACAACGCCTATCCCCGTGCCCGGAAGATCTGCGAACGGCTGAAGGAGAACATTCCCCGCGCCCAGTTTGAGATTCCTGTGCAGGCGGCCATTGGCGGCAAGATTATCGCCCGGGAGACCATCAAGGCCCTGCGGAAGGACGTGCTGGCCAAGTGCTACGGCGGCGACATCACCCGTAAGAAAAAGCTGCTGGAGAAGCAGAAAGAGGGCAAAAAGCGGATGCGTACCTTCGGCACGGTATCCGTCCCCTCGGAGGCCTTTATGGCCGTCCTCAAGCTGGACGAAGATTGAGATATGCATACTTTCTCGCCGGAGAGAAAGTATGATCATTTAAAACAATACACATGGGAGATCATTATGCCTTTGTTTGCAAATAAAAATAAAACCCCCTTGGGGATCTATATCCATGTGCCTTTCTGCCGCAGCAAGTGTCAGTACTGCGACTTCTATTCCCTAACCGGCAGAGATGACCGGTTGCTTGACGGCTATCTGGACGCAGTCTGTACCCACATCAAAGAGGCCGGCCCTCTGGCCCCGGATTATGTGGTGGATACAGTGTATTTTGGCGGCGGCACACCCACCTTCTTCGGCGCTGACGGCATGGCCGCTATCCTCACTGCCATTCGAAAGGCTTTTCGCGTCCTGCCCAATGCGGAGATTACCTTTGAGGCCAACCCCGACTCCGTGTCCGACCGGCTTTTGCGGCGGCTGCGCAGCGAGGGCTTTAACCGGGTGAGCCTTGGCATTCAGTGCGACAATGACGAGATCCTCAAAAAGCTGGGCAGGCCTCACACCTATGCCCAGGCGGCGACCGCAGTCCAGCGGATCCGGAAATTCGGTTTTAAGAATCTGTCGGTAGACCTGATGTACGGCCTGCCGGGACAGGATCTGCCTGCTTGGGAGCGAACCTTAAAAAATGTGCTGCGGCTGCAGCCGGAACACATCAGCTGCTACGGCCTCAAGGTAGAGGAAGGCACGCCCCTTTACGAATATCAGGAGTACTGCAATTTGGCCGACGACGATATGCAGGCGGATATGTATCTGTCCGCTGTGAACATCCTGCGGCAGCACGGCTACCGGCAGTATGAGATCTCCAATTTCTGCCGAAAGGGCCACGTATCCCGGCACAATCTCAAATATTGGAACGGCGACCCCTACTTGGGCTTCGGCCCCAATGCCAGCTCCGACTTCGGCGGCAGCCGGTTTACCATCGTCCGGGATCTGAAAGCCTACATTGATGGCATCAAGAAAGGCGGACAGGTATTGCAGGAGGTGCAGGAGATCGCATCCCGGGAACGGGCAGGCGAGCACATTATGATGCGGCTGCGAACTGCCGCCGGCATTGACCCCAAGGTGTACGAACACCGTTACCTGCTACCCTTTGGGCCGCTGGAAGAATACCTAACGGAGTGCAAAGAACGAGGACTGGCCACCAAGACCTATGACGGCCGGTGGCACCTGACACCCAACGGCTTTTTGGTATCCAACACCATTATTTCAGACCTGCTGCTAATTCAGGAGGAAAACTAAAGCCTCCCTTGTGTAAAGGGAGGTGGCCCGTAGGGCCGGAAGGATTGTAATATTCGTGAATCTACAATCCCCCAGTCAGCGCTGCTGACAGCCCCCTTTGCACAAGGGGGCCTTTTTGGTATTACCTGATATAAGGAGGAAAACTGCTATGCTGCCGAAAGCTTTTTTAAAACGAATGGAAGCCCAGCTGGGCCCGGAATACCCGGCATACCTGGAAAGTCTGGAACGGCCCCGGGCGGTGGCGTTGCGGTTTAATCCTCTCAAAGGCAAAAAACCGACGCTACCCTTTGTAGGCAATGCTGTCCCCTGGGAGGCGCAAGGGTACTATTATGACCCGGAAAGCCGTCCCGGCCTGCACCCCTATCACGAGGCCGGCGTATACTACTTGCAGGAGGCCAGCGCTATGTCTGCGGTGGCGCTGCTATCGCCCCAGCCGGGAGAAAATATCTGCGATCTGTGCGCTGCACCCGGCGGTAAGACCACCCAGATCGCCGGCAGAATGCTGGGTGAGGGTTTCCTCCTTTGCAACGAAATCAATCCCAAGCGGGCGAAAATCCTCAGCCGCAACATTGAGCGTATGGCCGTTGCCAACAGTCTGGTCACCAATGAGCACCCTGCCCGACTGGCGGAAAAATATCCCGGTTTTTTTGACCGGGTGCTGATCGACGCGCCTTGCTCCGGCGAGGGTATGTTCCGGAAAGAGGAAGCTGCCGTCACCGATTGGAGCGAGGAGACGGTGCTGATGTGCGCACGGCGGCAGGCGGAAATCCTCCATTCCGGCGCACAGCTTTTAAAGCCCGGCGGCAGGCTGGTGTACTCCACCTGCACCTTCGCCCCGGAGGAAAATGAGCTGTGTATCGAAGCATTTTTGCAGGCCCACCCGGAATTTGCGCCGGAGGCGATAGATGCGCCCTGGTTTACCCCGGCAGGTGTGGGCGCATTCCGTCTGTGGCCTCACAAGCTGCTGGGCGAGGGACATTTTGTTGCGGTGCTGCATAAAAAGGAGGGGGAAGAAACCGACATCCCCCTACAAAAGGGCGACAGTCTTCCCAAGGTATTTACTGAATTCGCCAAAGAGCTGGGCATCACCCTACCGGCAGGCAAAGCGGTCCAGTTCGGCCAGAGTCTTTTCTGGGCGCCGGAAGCAATGCCGGATATCCGGGGCATCAAGGTGCTGCGGCCGGGTTTGGAATTGGGTGAGGTGAAAAAGGACCGGTTTGAACCGGCCCACGCCTTGGCATTGTGGCTGAAAACGGCTGTCCGCACAGAAGACCTGTCCCCGGAAAGCCCTGGGCTGCAGGCGTTTTTACGGGGTGAGACCATAGCAAGCCACCATCGTGGATGGACCCTTGTAACCGTAGACGGCTTCTCTCTCGGATGGGGAAAAAGCGACGGAAAAGTACTGAAAAACCATTATCCCAAGGGTTTGCGCCGATAGGGGGCGGTACGCCATAGTGGCAGAAATTTATTCTTTACACATAGTGGAACCTATGGTATAGTAATTAGGTGAGTAAATTTTTTACAAGGAGTGAATCATCCTTGGCAAAATATGTGATTAACGGTAAGAACCGTTTGGAAGGCGCCGTGACCATCAGCGGCGCAAAAAATGCTGCCGTGGCCATTCTTCCGGCTGCGCTGCTGGTCAGCGGCAAGTGCCGGGTCGAGAATGTTCCCGACATTTCCGATGTGCATATCCTGCTGGAAATTTTAAAGGATATTGGCGCGGAGGTAAGCTGGGAAGACAACGGCACGGTCATTTTGGATTGCACCGGCGTCACTGGCACCAAGCCCGATCCGGAGCTGGTATGCAAGATGCGGGCCAGCTACTATCTCATGGGCGCGCTGCTGAGCCGATTCCACAAGGCCCATGTGGCTCTGCCCGGCGGCTGCAACTTCGCCTCCCGCCCCATTGACCAGCATATCAAGGGCTTCCGGGCCTTAGGCGCCCGCGTGGTGGAGACCGAGGAATATGTGAATATGAAACCCGGCCCCAACGGTCTGAAAGGCGCCCGGATCACTTTGGATGTGGTCAGCGTAGGCGCAACTATGAATATTATTATGGCAGCCTGCCTGCTGCCCGGCAAAACGGTGATCGAGAATGCCGCCAAGGAGCCCCACATCGTGGATCTGGCCAACTTCCTGAACACCATGGGCGCCCACATCTCCGGCGCCGGTACGGATACCGTGAAGATCACCGGTGTGGAGAAGCTCACCGGCGGCACCTACGCCATCATCCCCGACCAGATCGAGGCCGGCACCTACATAGCAGCCGTGGCTGCAGCCGGTGGCAATGTACTGGTGCAGAATGTGATCCCCAAGCATATGGACTGCATCACCTCCAAGCTGGAGGAAATGGGCGTAGAGTTCATTAATTACGACGATGCCATTCAGGTCATCTCCGAAGGACAGCTGCAGCCCACCACCGTCAAGACCCGTCCCTACCCCGGCTTCCCTACCGATATGCAGGCTCAGGTTTGCGTGTGTATGAGCATTGCCGACGGTACCAGCCGGCTGACGGAAAGTGTGTATGAGACCCGATTCTTCGGCTACTGCACCGAGCTTGCCAGTATGGGCGCGGATATCCTTATCAACGGAAAGACCGCCATTATCACCGGCCAAAGCAATCTGCAAGGCGCAGTGGTCCGAGCCAACGATCTGCGGGCCGGCGCGGCGCTGATAATCGCAGGTCTGGCGGCTGAAGGCACTACAGAAGTGGAGAACATCCACTACATTGAACGGGGCTATGAGCATTTAGTTGAAAAGCTCACCGCCTTAGGCGCGGATATCCGGCGCGTGGAAGATTAAAAACAAATCACCCTATGCCACAAGGCATAGGGTGATATCTTTTATATGGAGCGGGTCCATTCTGTAATGAGGAATGCGGGGATCATCCACACCAGCTGATACAGGAACATATTGGCCGGTGTCAGCAGCTGCAACGCCCCAAGCACCACCAGCAGGACCATAATGGCAAGGCCCACCACGCCGCCGATCATATGCAGCAGCGCGCCCAATCGACTGGCGCTCTTGAGCACCCGGGCGCCGGTGACGCCAAAGGCATAGGGCGCAAGACCCAGCGCTGTGGTCATCATCAGCACCGGCGCATCCGCCTCCGGTTCCTTCTGCCGCAGCTCCTGCCGTACCGGGTACTCCGGCAGCAGGAATCGCTTGGACTTGATGCCGAATTTGCCCCGCAGGAAGCCTTGGGTCAGCATAAAATCGTCGCTGGTCAGCGCGCAGGTAAGACCCCGGTAGGCATTGAGTGTGGTCAAGGCCGCCGCCACCGACTGGCTCTTCTCATAGCTCACTGCAAACAGGCCGCACAGCTCCGTTTCGATGGCAACATACACCGCATAGCTCAGCCGGGCATTCTCGGGAATCTCCACTTGCATATCCTGCATAAAAGAAGCCGAGCCGATAAGCACCGTCTCCCCTTCCACCATGCCCTGCAAACCGCCGTTATCAAAGTGGCACAGGTCATAGGCATCGTAATGCCGGCCGTTGTAATCGTCCAGCACCTGGGCAAAGAGACCCTCCAGGCCGCCCTTGTCCGCCGCGATCACTGCTGCGGCATAGGCAACCACCTGGTCAGGTTCCCGGCTTCCGAAATACTTCACACCGTTGAGCCGGACTGTTCCGGCAGGGTACAGATCGCTATAAGTCAGAGGAAATACCGCCTTGCCGGCAAGGCCATCGATTCCCTGCCAGCCGCACAGGACAGTGCCTAACTTATGGAGTCTGCTCTCCAGCATACAGGCCGGGCGGCTCTGGCAGATAAAAGCCGTAGCAGGCACCGCCGCCAGCAGAGAAACTGCAGTCACCTGCACACCTACGGCAAGGGCCTCCCACACACCGGCAGAAAGGCCTTCCCACACACCCGCGCCAATGCCCACGACAAAAGCTGCGATCACGGCAATCAGACTATAGGTGTTCAGGCGCTTCTCCCAAGGACCGACTTCCTCGTAGCGGTCCATAAAGTCCTCCACCTGTCCTTCCTTGCGGAGCAGTCCTTTTTGACCCTCCAAATAATCAGGGCAGGCTGCCAGACCGTCCAGACGGGTGGCTTTTCGCATGGTGTCCAACTGGGACCGCTCCCGGTATCTGCGCTGGTAGGCGCTCCACAGGGACATGGTCACCTCCAAACTAAAGGCTGCGCAGCAGGGTACCCGGACCTGCATCAAACACACCAGGCCGTCGGCCAGACACACAAAGAAAGTAAAGGCCAAAAGGGTATTGAGGGTGAATTTCTTTTTGCTTAAGTCCGCAATGCCCTCGATGAGCTGGAAGCTGGCCAGCAATGCAGACACCAGCATAGCCAAAAATTGGCCGAATACCATCAGCCGCATGCGGTTCTCCTGAACCAAACCCAAGGCGTACATCACCGTAGATACCGCGCAGATCAGCACCACCAGCAGACTGAGGAAGATGGCGATCTGCAGCTTGCCGCCGCCCTGCTCCGTCAGCTCATAGTATCGCTTTTCCGGGCCTTCGATGAGTTTGCGCTTTAGCTCCTGGAAGCGGGAGCGGGGTTTGAAGGGCGCAGGCGGCACATACTCGCCCATAGGCTGCTCATATTCCGGCTCCCAGTCGGAAGAGAAGGGCTCTGCATGCACGGTATTCTCGGGACTCCATGTGCGCAGAATTCCCTGGGTTTCCTCCACAGTTCCCTCTTTTTCCGCCCGGTCGGCAAGCCGCTTTTTCAGACCGTCCAGCCGGATGGTGTCGCTCTTGTCGGCAGGCGTTTCCTCTGTAACAGGCTCCATTCTGCGGGTCTGCTCCAGCGCCTCCTGCTCCTGGGTCACTGCGTTATGGATCTCTTCCAAGTCAATGACCACCGTTTGCTCCGAAGTCTTGGGCTCCTGGTCCAACGCCTTCTGGAGGGTAGCCAAATCAATGGTTACCGTCTCCTCGTTATTCTCCCGTTCCTCCCGGGCCGGCATCTTCCAGGGAAGATCCTCCCGAAGATATTCTGACTCTTCCTCCGGCTCCGGGGTAATACCGAATTCCTTGAGAATGTCCTCTAAATCAAATTCCTGGCGTTCTTTTTCGTCCATAGCTTACCTCCTCTGGCGTACCGCTTCGTATAGGAGTATCGATGCCGCAGCCGATGCATTCAAAGAAGATATCTGGCCCTTCATGGGGATATGCACCAGCTGATCGCAGTTCTTTCTTACCAATTGGCTCATGCCGTCGCCCTCATTGCCAATGACAATGGCTGCCGGGCCGGTCAGGTCCGCCTGATACATGGGCACAGAGCCTTCGGCGGCAGTACCATAGATCCACACGCCCTTTTCCTTCAGTTCGGCAATGGCGTTATTGATATTGCTGACCTTGGCCACCTTCATATACTCCACCGCGCCGGCAGAGGCCTTGGCCACCGCGGCGGTAAGGCCTACGCTACGGCGCTTGGGGATAATGACACCGTGGGCGCCGGCGCACTCAGCTGACCGCAGGATCGCGCCTAAATTGTGGGGGTCGGACAGCTCGTCGCAGATGACAAGCAGAGCATTTTCACCCCGGTCTGCCGCCTCCTGCAAAAGGTCGTCAATGGTGAAATACTCCCGGGCGGCTGCCAGGGCGATAACGCCTTGATGGGAGCGGGTCTGGCTCATAGCGTCCAGCTTTCTTCTGTCCACCGGCACCACCACCGCGCCGGCCTCCTTGGCCTGGGCCGCCAGGTGCTGCAGGGCCTTATCCGTATCGCCGGAGGCGATGAATACCTTATCGATGGTCCTGCCGCTGCGAAGGGCCTCGGTCAGGGCGTTGCGGCCCTCCAGCTGGTTTTCATTTTCCTCCTGCTGGCGGGGTTGTTCCCGGCGAAAATCCCGGTTGCCGGACCGGCGGTAATTGTCTTTTTCGTTGCGCATAGGGTGATTCCGTCCTTTCTCCTTGAGAAAAGGTAATATTTTTATCCATTATAGCAGATTTCTTCAATATTCACAACTGCATTTTTCTGGAACTATCCTCCAATACCATAAATTCACAGAAATTTTACCGTCCGTTTCCGTATCATTCATTGCAGCCGTTCAAAAAATATGATACAATTAAGAAAACACGCCCCCAAGGAGGCAAATTATGGAGCAAAATAAAAATCAACCGCCTAAAAAGCCGGATGACAAGCGACCCAAGAACAAAATCTGGGTCGTCATCATCATTGCAATCGCGCTTTCCGTTATATTCAGTTCTGTATATAAGCGCATCACCAACAGCATGCTTACACAGACCACCTTCAGCGAATTTTGGGAAGAGGCAGAAAACAATAATCTTGAGGAAGTAGAAATCCACTATGATTATGTGCTGTATATGACCAAAGAAGAAGCTGCAAAACCCGCCAAAGAGCAAAAAGCCTGCTACACCGGTCTGCCCAACGGTGACATTTTAGGACTTGCAGAAAAATTGGACCAAACCGGCGCTTCTGTGGATATTAAAATTGAGGATGACACCTCTGATTTTCTGTTCAGCATTCTTACGATTGCCCCCTTCTTTGTGATTATGATTCTGCTGTTCAAAAAGATGGGCAACGGTATGAGCGCCATGGGCGCCAGCAAGGCCAAGGTTTATATGGAAAAGCAGACCGGCGTGACCTTCAAGGATGTAGCCGGTCAGGACGAGGCCAAGGAATCCCTGCAGGAGATCATTGATTTTCTCCACAACCCGGGCAAATACACCGAGATCGGCGCAAAGCTGCCCAAGGGCGCGCTGCTGGTAGGCTCGCCCGGTACCGGCAAGACCCTTTTGGCCAAAGCGGTGGCAGGCGAAGCCAATGTACCCTTCTTCTCCCTCTCCGGTTCGGATTTTGAAGAGATGTATGTTGGTGTGGGCGCCAGCCGTGTGCGGGATCTGTTCCAGCGGGCATCCAAGGTGGCGCCCTGCATTATCTTTATTGACGAGATCGACGCGGTGGGCCACAAGCGCAACGACCGCATCGGCTACAACGATCAGACCCTCAACTCCCTGCTGGGCGAGATCGACGGCTTTGACTCCTCCAAGGGTATCGTGATTCTGGCCGCCACCAACCGGCCGGAGATTCTGGATAAGGCCCTGCTGCGGGCCGGCCGTTTTGACCGGCAGATCGTGGTGGACAAGCCCAACCTGCAGGGCCGTCTGGACACCTTAAAGGTCCACACCCGGCGCATTAAGCTGGCTGAGGATGTAGACCTGCGGAAGATCGCCCAGGCGACTGCCGGCGCGGTCGGCGCGGATCTTGCCAATCTGGTCAACGAAGCAGCGCTGCGGGCGGTGCGTATGGGCCGTAAGGCTGTGAATCAGGAAGACCTGCTTGCTTCCTTTGAGACGGTTATCGCCGGTACGGAGAAGAAAAATACCGTTCTGACCGACACAGAAAAACGGCTGGTTGCCTACCACGAGGTGGGCCACGCGCTGGTATCTGCGTTGGAAAAGAAGACCATACCGGTGACCAAAATCACCATCGTTCCCCACACCTCCGGCGCGCTGGGCTATACCATGTATATGCCGGAAGAAGAGAAGTTCCTCTCCTCCAAAGAAGAGCTGCTGGCTGATCTGCGCTCCCTGCTGGGCGGCCGGGCTGCGGAGCAGGTGGTGTTCAACACCATGACCACCGGCGCCTCCAACGACATTCAGAAGGCCACATCCCTGGCAAAGCATATGGTGGCTGTATACGGTATGAGCGACGCGCTGGGTCTGATGGCCCCGACGGTGATCCGCAATCAGTATTTAGACGGCAGCGCCCAGATGGATTGCTCCCAGGAGACTGCCGCCAAGGTGGATGCCGCCGTACAGGCGCTGCTGGACACCTGCTACAGTGAGGCCAAGTCTTTGCTCACCGCCCACCGGGCGCTGCTGGACGAGATCGCCCTGTATCTGCTGAATAAGGAAACCATCACCGGCGAGGAGCTCATGTCCTTTGTCAACGCAGAGAACACCGATCTTGCCGACGATGCGGACTTTGTCCCTGAGGAAAAATAACCAACCCACAACGCCCCTGCTGAAAAGCAGGGGCGTTTTTTGTATGCTTTGCACAAACATGAGAAAATACAAAAATACCTGTTGACATTCGACAGTATTTGTGTCAATATATTGTGTAGATACGCTCTGCGGACACAATATGTTGTGTTTGGCAGGATTTCAGAGAGAAAGGATAGATTGACCATGATTCACAGTATTATCAAGCGCGACGGCCGCGTGGTTCTGTACGATCAGAATAAAATCGCAGCCGCTATTTTGAAGGCTCTGGAGGCCTCCGGTGACGGCAATGCCGCCGATGCCGCCCGCGTTGCCAACGATGTCCAGCTGGAGCTGGAGGGCAAATTCGTTGACCAGGCGCCCAACATTGAATCCGTGCAGGATGCCGTAGAACGGCAGCTGATGAACCACGGCTTCAACGCCGCCGCCAAGGCATACATCCTCTACCGGGCCAACCGCACCCGGGCCAGAGAGGCCAACACCAAGCTGATGAAGACCATCGACGAGATCACCAACATCGATGCCCGTATCAGCGATATGAAGCGCGACAACGCCAACATCGACGGCAACACCGCTATGGGCTCTATGCTGCAGATCGGCGCTGCCGGCGCTAAGGCCTACAACGAGATGTACCTGCTGCGCCCGGAGCACGCCAAGGCTTACCGGGAGGGCGACATCCACATCCATGACTTTGACTTCTACTCCCTCACCACCACCTGCTGCCAGACCGACATCATCAAGCTGTTCAAGGACGGCTTCTCCACCGGTCACGGCTACCTCCGGGAGCCTCAGAGCATTCAGAGCTATGCCGCTCTGGCTGCCATCGCCATTCAGTCCAACCAGAACGATCAGCACGGCGGCCAGTCCATTCCCAACTTTGACTACGGTATGGGTGAAGGCGTTGCCAAGACTTACCGGAAAGCCTTTACCCGCCGCCTGCGTGACGGTGTAGAGGATCTGCTGGATCTGGAGGACGCCGAGTATACCGTCACCGCTGTTATCGCGGATGCAGAAAAGACCACCGGCGAGGTGGCAAAGCTCCAGAGCAGCGATGCTTACATCGCCGCCGTTGTGGAGGGTTTGACCAAGGCCTTTAAGATGGACAAGGCTACCGCAGAAAAGCTGGTCAAGCGCGCTGCCGAGCGAGCCTACAAGAAGACCGATCGGGACACCAAGCAGGCTATGGAAGGTTTTGTACATAACCTGAACACCATGCACTCCCGGGCTGGCGCACAGACCCCCTTCTCCTCCATCAACTACGGCACCGACACCTCCCCCGAGGGCCGGATGGTCATTAAGAACATTCTGTTGGCGCTGAATGACGGCATGGGACACGGCGAAACCTGCATCTTCCCCATTCACATCTTCAAGGTCAAGGAAGGCGTCAACTACAACGAGACCGATCCCAACTACGATCTGTTCCGGCTCAGTATGCAGGTCAGCGCAAAGCGCCTGTTCCCCAACTACACCTTCCTGGACGCCCCCTACAACCTGCAGTACTATGTCCCCGGCCGTCCCGAGACGGAAGTGGCTACCATGGGCTGCCGCACCCGCGTTATGGGCAACGTTTACGATCCCACCCGGGAAATTTCCTACTCCCGCGGCAACCTGTCCTTCACCTCTATCAACCTGCCCCGTATCGCCATTGAGAGCAAGGGCGATGAGAAGGTCTTCTTTGAGAAGCTGCTATCTATGATGGAGCTGGTTGCCCAGCAGCTGCTGGACCGCTTCGAGATCCAGGCCAGCAAGCACATCTACAACTATCCGTTCCTGATGGGTCAGGGCGTATGGCTGGACTCCGATAAACTGTCCATCCACGACGACCTGCGGGAGGTGCTGAAGCACGGCACACTGTCCATCGGCTTTATCGGTCTGGCTGAGACCTTGACCGCCCTGTACGGTCAGCACCACGGCCAGAGCGAGGAGATGCAGGAGAAGGGTAAGGCCATCCTTGGCTTTATGCGTAAGTTCTGCGACGACAAATCCCAGGAACTGAAGATGAACTTCTCCCTGCTGGGTACCCCTGCAGAGGGCCTGTCCGGCCGTTTCATCCGCATGGACCAGAAGCGCTACGGCAAGATCCCCGGCATCACCGACCGGGAGTACTACACCAACTCCTTCCATATCCCCGTATGGTTCCCCATCTCCGCCTACGACAAGATCCGTCTGGAAGCCCCCTACCACGCCCTGTGTAACGCAGGCCACATCAGCTATGTGGAGCTGGATGGCGACACCGCCCAGAATGTGGAGGCCTTCGAGACCATTGTCCGTTGCATGCACGACTTCGGCATCGGCTACGGCTCCATCAACCATCCTGTGGACCGCGACCCCGTTTGTGGCTATGTGGGTATCATCGGTGATGTATGTCCCCGCTGCGGCCGTCGTGAGGGCGAGGAGATCCCCTTCGAGCGTATCGAAGAACTGAAGAGAAAGTATCCGAAAATGCCCGCATTCCAGGGCATCGAATAAGTCACAAGGAGGACTTGATTATGACCATTAAGAGCACTAACGAGAAAATGGGCCAGGGTGTTGGCTTTGAGCGCATCCGCCGCATCACCGGCTACCTGGTAGGTACTATGGACAAGTGGAACGACGCAAAGCGCGCTGAGGAGCGGGACCGCGTCAAGCACAGCCTGACTAAGAATGCTTAAGTTATCCGGCATTCAGCAAGACAGTATTGTGGACGGCCCCGGCATTCGGACAACCTTCTTCTGTCAGGGCTGCCCCCACCACTGCCAGGGGTGTCACAACCCGGAGACATGGCCCTTTGAGGGCGGCACAGAGGTCCCGACCGATGCGCTGGTGGAGATGGTTACATCCAATCCCCTGTGCCGGGGCGTGACCTTCTCCGGCGGCGAGCCCTTTGCCCAGGCTGATGGGTATCTGGAGCTTGCCAAGGCATTGAAGGAAAAGGGATATGAAGTTGCATCCTACTCCGGCTACACCTTTGAGCAACTGCTAAACGGTACACCCGCCCAGCGGGAATTGCTCCGGTACATCGATGTACTGATTGACGGTCCGTTTATTTTGGCGGAGAAAAGCCTGGAAGTCCCTTTCCGCGGCAGTAAGAATCAACGGATTCTGGATGTTCCCAAGAGTCTGGCCGCAGGCGCGGCGGTATCTGTCACCGCCAAGCGCTGGCTGGGAGAATACTAAAGAAAAGTGCGTACCGGTTGGTACGCACTTTTTATCGGCATAAGAAAGTACCGCTGTCGGCAGGCAACATATCTCGCCGGGGAGGCAGTATGCATATGCCTCAAAAAAATCCCAGGAGAAAACTCCTGGGATTTTTGATTTTATCGGACGTATTCGATGACGACCCGGCGGTTAGGCTCGGTGCCAACAGAATAGGTGGTGATGCGGTCGGTATCCTGCAGAGTTGCGTGGATCACATGCCGCTCGTAGGCGTTCATAGGCTCCAAGGTGGTGCGGCGGTGGGCCTTCAGCACCTGCTGGGCCTTCTTCTGGGCATAGCGGCGGAGAGATTCCTCCCGCTTCTGACGGTAGCACTCAGCATCCACATTGATGCGGATATGGCCGTCGATACCACGGTTGATGGTGTAGTTGGCCAGGTGCTGCAGTGCATCCAGGGTATCGCCGCGGCGGCCGATGAGATAACCCAGGTCCTCGCCGGTCAGCTCTACCATATAGGTGTTGTCCGCTTCTGCCCAGGCGTGGGGCACAGCGGCGGAGCCCATATGCTCCAGCAGACCCTTCAGGAACACCTCGATCTTCTCCTCGGTAGAACCGGGAGCTGCGGGGGCGTACTCCTTGGGCGCAGCCTTGGGGGCTTCGACCTTGGGTGCTTTGGGCTTGCGCTCCTTAGGCTCTTCAGCCTTGGGCGCAGGCTTAACCTCTGCCTTGGGTGCTTCTGCCTTGGGTTCTTCCGGCTTCACCACAGGCTTTGCCTTGGGCTTGGAACGGGAAGCAGAAGACAGGGCCACCTTAGGCGCGGGATCGGGTGCTTCATAGGTCACTTCCACCTTAGCAGGGGTCGCGCCGATGCCAAGGAAACCGGCCTTGGCCTGGGCCAGAACCTGAACGGAAACCTGATCTCTGTCCATACCCAGCTGGGTAAGGGCATTTTCGATGGCTTCATCGATGGTTTTGCCCGTTGTAACAATGGTCTTTTCCATTTTTATTCCTCCGTGTTTTGGGAAGCATACCGGTTGGGGTCATAGTTCCGGCCCTTGCAGTAGGGACGGCTGGGAATACCGGACATAGCCCGGGGGGCATCGTCCACTTCTTCCTCGGTTACAAGACCCTTCTTTACAGCATACTCTCTGGCAGCGGCAGCTTTTGCGGCCTCCTGCTCTCTTTGCTGCTGTTGCTGCAGCTTCTTCTTGCTGGTGTTAGTGGTGATGCCGTCGGGGTTGGCTGCCCGGCGCTCTGCGCGCTGGCGCTCCTTCTCGGCCTCGATGGCCTCTTCCTCCATGGCCTTCTTCAGACGCTCGGCATCCTCAGCATCGTAGATCTTCCGATACTTCTTGGTCAGATATACATCCATGGCAGTAGACACCAGACCCTGCACAAACCAATAAAGGCTCAGGGCGCAGGGAACGGTAAAGCCGATCCACAGGGACATCAGCGGGAACATATAGAGCATCATCTTGTTGCTCTGGTTGGCCTGAGAATTTTTGGCGGTTTCCTTATCCTGCAGGCCCTTTTCGTCGGTGACCAGGGAATTATTCATTCTCTGGGAGATGAGCATGCTCATAATCTGGCCGCCGGCAGACAGCAGCGGCAGCAAAAATGCGCCGATGTGCGCCCAATCCCAAGTGTCCCACTTGAACACATTGAAGGTGGGAACAGCGCCCAGGTCAATGCCTAAGAAGCCGAAGTTCAGGCCGTTAAGGGTTTCGGGGTTGCCGACAACGCCCTTGAGCTCCTCCACAAACTGGGGGATCAGGGGGGCGGCGATCAGCTGATCGTAGTACTGGTTTTTGCCGAAGACATTGGGCATCGCGGTTTTAATGACCTTGACAATCTCAGCGGCCACCTCTGCGCTCTCGTGGAGCATATAGTTGATAGGCTGCCGGACAACCGTATACAGCGGCAGCAGGATCAGCAAGGGAATAAAGCTCCACAGACAGCCACCGCCCATAGATACGCCCTCTTCTCTGTAGAGCGCCTGGGTGGCCTCATTGAGCTTTTGCTGGTCTCCGGCATACTTCTTCTGCAGCGCCTGCAGACGGGGGGTGAGCCGGGACATCTTCATTGTGCTCTTTTTGCCCTTGGCGGTAGCCGGGAGCAAAACGAACTTCAGCACCACAGCAAAGACGATCAGCGCCCAGCCGTAGTTGTTGAAAAGCTGATATAACCAGGACAGCAGATAGCCAAAGGGGATCTGGATTATATCGCTTAGCTTGAATGCGAGAATCATAGATACTCCTCCTTAGGGCACGGGATCATAGAAATCGCCCTTGTAAAAGGGATGGCAGCGCAAAATGCGCTTCAGCGCCAAAAAGCCGCCTTTTACGACCCCGTATTTTTCAATGGCTTCCAATGCGTAAGCGGAACAGGTCGGCGTGAACCGGCAACAGGCGGAACGGTAGGGGGAGATTTTTCGCTGATAGAAGCGGATCATTTGCAGAAACAGTTTCTTCATTGGGATTTCAGCACCCCGGCCTTTTGGGCAAGGGACAGGTAGGCATGGGTGAGTTTCTTAAAGTCGGCATGGATACACCGGCTTCTTGCTACCACAACAATATCCCAGCCGGGAGTAAACAGCTCCTCATTGAGCCGGTAGATCTCCCGCAGACGGCGGCGTACCCGATTACGGACCACCGCGTGGCCCAGCTTTTTGCTTGCGGTAATGCCCACCCGATTGGTGTGCAGGCGATTGGGTCTGCAATAGAACACCAGATAGCCGTTGGCATGACCGGAAGTGGCGTACAGTCGCCGGAAAATATGATTCAGCTTCAGCGAACAGGAAAATTTCATACGGTTTCCCCCTCAGGAAATCCTAAAAAATGCTCATAACAACATTAAAAAACAAGGCGGGGTTGAAGAAATGGATTATCGATGATTCAGCGAGAGATTTTTTCGCAAGGCAAGCAGCAGACCCAAAGGAATACTTTGTGTATTTCGAGGGGCTGATGCGCGGCATTGCGGAAAAAGATCCGCTGAAGTTCGGAAAGACATTTCAGAAAACCCGCCAAAGAAAAAGGGAGCGGGGCGAATAGCCATTCGCCCCGCGCAGACTCCCATTTAGCTATGAGCGGTGGCCTGCTGTGATTCAGCTGCCCAATTACACTCAAGCAGACAGAACCTTACGGCCTTTGGCACGGCGGCGGGCAAGAACCTTGCGGCCGTTGGAAGTAGCCATTCTCTGCCGGAAACCGTGAACCTTGGAGCGGTGACGGCGGCTGGGCTGGTAGGTACGCTTCATTGGTGTACACCTCCTTAAAATCACATATGCTCGACAGCCATAGGCTGCAGCGACACAAATTTACTGACCATACATAGTCACGCTAACATAGTATAACCGATAAATCCACCCAGGTCAACAACTTTTTTCATAACTTTGCCAAATTCGGTGGATTACAGGATGAATTTGTCCGCCTGAAAGCTATAGGGCAGCAGTTGGGCAAGGGTGTAAGTTTGAACATTCCCCTCTCCGTCGGCAAGGTACACAGTAAAACCGTCGCGGCAAAATTCCCGCAGTACCTGCCGGCACACGCCACAGGGCGGGAATGGGTTTTTGATTTTACCCTCCGGGCCACCGCAGACCGCAATGGCGGTAAAATCCCGGTGGCCGTCATAGACCGCTTTGAAGATGGCGGTGCGCTCGGCGCAGTTGGTGGGGCCGTAGGCGGCATTTTCAATATTGCAGCCCTGGTAGACCGCGCCATCAGCGCACAGCAGAGCCGCGCCCACCTTGCAGCGGGAATAGGGCGCATAGGCCCTTTCCATTGCCTCTTTGGCCAATTCCATCAATTTTTCCGGAGTCATAAGCATTTCCGCCTTTCTTGTAATATCCTGATTATACGAAAAAAGGGCGTGTTTTGCAACACGCCCTTTGGGGAATTATTTGGCCAGCTTTCTCTGGATCAGCTTGACGATCTCCACAACGGGGATCACCAAAAGCGCCAGCGCCATAGCGATGCCGTACTCGGCAAGGCCGATGGTGGTAAAGCCGAAGGCATTGGCAATGAAGGGAACTTCGATCACCAGAGTGGTCAGCAGGAGGCTACCCAGCATAGCGGCCCACAGGATCTTGTTGTGGGACTTCAGGCTAAAGATGGACTTCCGCTGAGAACGCAGGTTGAAGGAGTGGAAGATCTCACACATGCTCATAGCAAGGAATGCCATGGTCATACCGTGACCGGATTCACCGGCTGCACGGAGCTTCTCAAACCAGCCTGCGCCGAACTCCATGGATGCGCCGATCAGATAGGCGGCGATGGTGATGACGGTGACCAGAATGCCCTGGTAGATCACATCGATACCCAGACCGCCGGCAAAAATGCCGTCACGGGAGTTTCTGGGAGGACGGGACATGGTATCCGGCTCAGCCTCTTCCATACCCAGCGCCAGCGCCGGGAAGCAGTCGGTGACCAGGTTAATAAACAGCAGGTGGACAGGGTTCAGCAGCACAAAGCCAATCAGCGTTGCGCCAAAGACGCCCAGCACCTCACTCATATTGGAGGCCAGCAGGAACTGGATGGCCTTGCGGATATTGTCATAGATCCGGCGGCCCTCGCCTACTGCGGAAACGATGGTGGCAAAGTTATCGTCGGCCAGCACCATATCCGCCACATTCTTGGTCACATCAGTACCGGTGATGCCCATACCCACGCCGATGTCGGCAGACTTGATGGAGGGGGCATCGTTGACGCCGTCGCCGGTCATGGCGGTGATAGCGCCGTTGGCCTTCCAGGCATTGACGATCCGGGTCTTATGCTCCGGCTGCACCCGGGCATACACGCCGTACTTCTTCACAAATTCGCAGATGTCATCGTCAGAGATGGCATCCAACTCTGCGCCGGTGATGGCTTCAGAAGCGTCGGTGATAATGCCCAGCTCCTTGGCGATGGCCACGGCGGTGTCCTTATGGTCACCGGTGATCATCACAGGACGGATACCGGCAGCCCGGCACTCCTCAATGGCGGCCTTGACCTCAGGACGGACCGGGTCGATCATACCCGTCAGACCCACGAAGCAAAGATCCTGCTCCAGGAATTCGGGGGTATTGTCAGCAGGCTTTTCGCTCCAATCACGCTTGGCAGCAGCCAGCACCCGAAGGGCCTTATCGGCCATAGCCTTATTGGCAGCCATGATTTCAGCCCGCTTTTCCTCGGTCATGGGTTTAGCTTCGCCGTCTTCCCAATAGGTCGTACAGCGGGCCAGCACCACATCGGGGCCGCCCTTGGTGTACTGGACGAACTTGCCGTCTACGGCGTGGACGGTGGACATCATCTTACGGCCGGAGTCGAAGGGGGCCTCGTCCACACGGGGGGTAGCCTTTTCCAGCTCTGCCTTATGCAGGCCCACGGAATAGGCAAAGTTCACCAGGGCGCATTCGGTGGGTTCACCCTCAGCCTGGTTGTTCTCGTTGAGGTTTGCGTCAGAGCAGAGAGCCATAGCGGTGGCCACCAGATTGGTTTGGCCCATATGTTCCACTACGGTCATTTTGTTCTGGGTCAGTGTGCCGGTCTTATCGGAGCAAATGACCTGGGTGCAGCCCAGGGTCTCCACGGCGGTGAGCCGGCGGATCACGGCGTTGCGCTTACTCATCTTGGTCACACCGATGGACAGCACCACGGTAACCACCGTAGCAAGGCCCTCGGGGATGGCCGCAACGGCCAGAGAGACGGCAACCATAAAGGTCTCCAGAACGGCACTCAGATGGAAATCGCCTGCCATCAGCAGGTTGAATGCGAAAATAAACACACAGATACCCAGCACCACAAAGCTGAGGGTCTTACCCAAGCTGTCCAGCTTCTTCTGCAGGGGGGTCTCTTCATCCTCGGCGGCGGCCAGGGCGCCGGCGATCTTGCCCATCTCCGTGTCCATACCGGTCTCGGTGATGACTGCCTTGCCGCGGCCATAGACCACAGTAGAGCCCATATAGCACATATTCTTCCGGTCGCCCAGAGGAATATCGCCGTTATCTGCCCGGAGGTTCAGCGCGTCTACCAGCTTGTTGACGGGGACGGATTCGCCGGTCAGGGCAGCTTCTTCGATCTTCAAGCTGGCGTTTTCAATAATACGGCCGTCAGCGGGAACTGCGTCGCCGGCCTCCAGCACCACGATATCGCCGGGTACCAGCTCATCGGAGTGGAGAACGATCTGCTTACCGTCCCGGATCACCTTACAGGTGGCCGCGGTCATGGTTTGCAGGGCCTCGATCGCCGCTTCAGCCTTACTCTCCTGCACAACGCCCAGAATCGCGTTCAGCAGCACAACGGCAATGATGATAATGACCTCTGCCCATTCGCTCTCGCCGGAGAGCATACCGGTCAGAGCAGATACGGCGGCGGCAACCATCAGAATGATCAGCATAGGATCCTTCAGCTGGGCCAAAAAGCGCTGCAGCAGGGTAGGTTTCTTACCTTCCTTCAGCTTGTTGGGACCGTACTTTTCCAGTCGTTCCCGGGCCTGGGCCTGGGTCAGGCCGTTGGTATCCACATCCAGATTCTTCAAAACCTGCTCTGTGGACAGGGTGTAGGTTTTTTCCATCTAACACACTCCTTAAATAATTTACAAAAACAAAAAGACCCATGCACACGCAAAAAAGCTGTGCATGAGTCTCATTCTGACTAAACACTCCGAGCCAAAAGGCCGTACTGACGAAATGCTTCGGGCAGGGCTTGCCCGGAATTACTCCCTCATACTGCTTTTACTATATCACACCCAATTAAAATGTCAAGAGGGTGACGCGTATAATCACCCTATTTTTTCCAGTTGCAAGAAAATTATTCCCTCTACTATCTTTTTTGCCAACAACAGTGTATAATAAACGCAAATGACCATAAAGCGAGGAATCTTTATGAAGAAGCTGATTTTTTTGGAGATGGCTGTACTGTCGGCGCTGCTGGTGGTAGCGGTGCTGATCTCTGCCAGGCTGGATCAGCCCACCTTCTCTCAAGGTAATATTTCTGCAAGCAGCAACGCTACCGATACAACCGAGGAAACCCAAACGGAAGCCGTCCAGACAGGGCCTACCTGGAACACCTACCCGGAAGACCGGCAGATCACAGCCAAGCAGTATTTTGTATATGACTGCAAGGCCCGTACCTATCTTCTAAACTCCGGCGCAGAGGATGACCGGGTCTACCCCGCCAGCATTACCAAGCTCTTTACCGCCTATGTGGCTATGCAATATCTGCATCCGCACACCTATTATACCGTGGGCGATGCGTTGGATATGGTCGTACCAGGCTCCTCCGTTGCCAAGCTACAAAAGGGCGACATTCTCACAGCAAGACAGCTGATAGAGGGTATGCTTTTATCCAGCGGAAACGATGCAGCTTATATGCTGGCCTGCGAAGCCGGCCGGGTAATCAAAGGACAGCCGGATTTGGATGCGGCCTCCGCGGCCCAGGCCTTTGTGGACCAAATGAACAAGTGGGCCAAAGCAATGGGTATGTTAAACACCCACTTTGTCAATCCCGACGGCATTCACGATCCCGACCACTACAGTACCATTAAGGATCTGACCACCCTGGCGACTATTTGCTTGGGAAACAACACCATTATGCAAAATGCCAGCACGCCGGAGGCAGATATTAAGCTCCACGAGGAGACTGTAGTTTGGAAGAACACCAACGCGCTGATTAACCCCACCTCTGACCACTACTGTCCTTATGCCATCGGTCTGAAGACCGGCCAGACCCCAAATGCCGGCAGCTGCCTCCTGTCCGCATTCCGAAAGGACGAACAATTCCTGGTGATCGGTGTGTTCGGCTGCCCGGAGGAAACGGACCGTTTTGACGACACTCTGCAGCTGTTTAATCAGTTTGTTCTGGATTGATCTGTTATCAAAAAAGCACCCCTTGGGCAATATGTACTGCCCAAGGGGTGAATTATTTGGAATTATCCCAGCAGAACCAGGAACTGGCACACCAAAATCACAGACACCAGAGCGATGGGATAGGTGGCTGCGTAGGCAGCGGCCACATCGTCGGTGCCGCAGGAGGTGATCAGAGTGCCCAGCGCAGGGGTGCTGGTCATACCGCCGGTGATGGAGCCCATATTGTTCAGCAGCGCCAGCTTCAGGAATTTGGAAGCCACAAAGTAGCCGATGAACATGGGTACAATGGTCATAATTGCGCCATAAACGAAGAGCATAGGGCCTTCCTGCTTCAGAATTTCCACAAAATCCTTGCCGCCGTCAAAGCCCGCGCCGGCCAAAAACAGCACCAGACCCAGTTCCCGCAGCAGCTTGGAGGTGGTCTTGGGGACTTGCATATCCAGTCTGCTGATACGGCCGAAATGGCCAAGGATCAGCGCCACGATCAGCGGGCCGCCGGTATTGCCCAGGGAGAATGTATTGCCGCCGGGCAGCGGGATCTTGATCGCGCCCAGCAGAATGCCGCCTAAAATACCCAACGCTATGGGCAGCAGGCCGAATTCTTCCATAGTAAAACAGGGTTTTCTCAGCTTGGTCTCTGCAGCGGCGGCAGCCTTTGCGGTGTTGCTGATCTTTGCCCTCTCCTCGTCCATATTCACTTTCAGAATCCGGGGCATCAGCTGAACAAACAGGACCACGCCGATGACACCAAAGGGATAGGCGATGCCCTGGCCTACAGATACCAAAGATTCCCTTGCCGCGCCGGCAGCATCCTTGGCTGCGGAAAAGCCGGGGGTACTGGTCAGCGCGCCGGTGAGCAGACCGGCAGACAAAGCAGCATCCATACCGGTCAGCTTGGTGATGGCAAAGCAGGTCAAACCGCCGGAAACGATGATGACCAGGCCCAACAGCACATAGGACTTGGCGTTGACCTTCAGGTTATGGAAGAAGCTGGGGCCGGCAATAAAGCCAACAGACACCACGAAGAATACCAGGCCAAGATTTTGCAGAATCTTGGGCATCTCGGCGCCGAACATGGTATTGGGATAGGCCGTATGTAAGTGACCGAAGACCAGCGCTACCAGGAAAACGGCAGCAGAGCCAAGACCCACACCTTTGATCTCGATCCGGCCGATGAGATAACCCAGCGTCAGGATCAGAAAGATATTAATCAGCACATAAGTTGCGCTACTAAATGCAAACATAATGATTCTCCTCTCCGGTTTTGCCTTTGGCAAATCAAGCCAAAAGGTATTATACCACGGGCGTTTTGGGTTTGCAACCGCCTTTCCCTAAAAATCACCGTTCAAGATCACCCAAGTTATTCCTGCTCCAACAGGGCCATGGCTTTTAAGTACTTTTCCCGGCGTTTAAGAACCTTTTCATCCACTGTGTCCATTCTGGACAGGTCAGAGTTGTGCCGCAGGTCCGCCAGCTTCACAGCCTTGGCGATGGGGTCTTCCTTGATGGCGCGGACATAGTCCATATATTCTGTAGAATCGTCGTGGGTCAGCAGACCCAGCGCCTTGATGACCGGCTCGCCAAAGCCCATGGCCGCCAAGTCCTCCAAAGTATATTCTGTGTCCTCCACCACATCGTGCAGCAGCGCCACAACGGTGGTCTCCTCGGTTTCCATCTGCTCGGCCAAATGGAAGGGGTGGAACACATAGGGCAGGCCGCTTTTGTCTGTCTGGTCCTTGTGGGCCTCAAAACACAATTTTAATGCTTTCTTCGTTTTTTCGGTATACAGCATATCCATCACCTCTTGACAGAATTATAACATATTCGGCGAATTTTGGCAAATTTGAAAATCGTCCCTTGACAAACTGACCCCTTCGTGGTATAGTTCTCCCAGCAAGAAATTGCAACACAAATCAACCTACTTTGCAGATGGAAGAATTTCGACAGGGAAATTCTGTCCATTTGGCAGGGTAGGCATTTTTTATGCCTCCTTGCAAAAATTGCATATTTCAGGAGGTAATTGTATGAATCATTATTCCGACCCCACCGCCAACCGCGCCTTGGGTGGCATCAACCGGGAATTCTCCCGGCTGGAAAAGAAGGCCAAAAACCTGTGCCGTCTTTTAGACGAGGGCAAAATCACAACTGAAGATTTCCAAAAGGCCCAGTCCCAGTTCACCGGTATCTACCGCCATGTGCTGACCCTCACCCGGAGAGACTGGGAAGCCAAAAAACAGCAGGGGTAAGCCCCCTGTCCTGTGCAAATCCCCGCCGGATACCCGGCGGGGATTTGTGTTAATGTTACTTATGAGACTTTTTAAAATAAATGGTATCGATTCCGTTTCCCCGATCGTTTTCCAATACCTTTATTACCTCGAATCCATACTTGTCGAGGATTTTAATATGGGCGGTATTGGTGGACCACGTTCTGGTAAAGATGTTCACATTTTCGTATTCCGAAAAAAGTTTTTTGTATAACGCTGTGGTGACACCCTTGCCCCGTGCTTTTGGGCTGACAATAAGGGTGGATAAGTAAATATTGGGAAGCTCTTCGGGGGCAATTTCCCTGCAGCTATAATTCTCCTTATAGGATACAAAGGCAATTAACGCGCCATCTTCAAAAACCGCGGCAAATCTTTGGGTTTTAAGCTGGTCAAAGTACTGTATGATACTGTCGTTTGTTGCAGATTGAGAAAAATCCTGCTGGGTAGATGAGCTGCGGGAAGATAACGGCGGAACAAATTCATTGTCCGCGGCTGCCAGCATTTCGTAAGCTTCAGGGTATATGCGCTGTTGTTCCTCTTTGTCTAAAATGCGAATTTCCATAAAATCCTCCCAAATATAAGAAACCTTGTTTTATCGTTCCGTTATAACATACGAAAGCAGGTAATTACTGCTCCGATAGTTTGTGTATGGGAATAGGCTCCCGGGGCGGGGCGTCCCAGGTGTTTAACTCCTTTTCCATCCACACCGTGCCATGCCACCTTCCGAATTTATAGCCACAATCCGGCATGGTAGCCGTATAGCGGTAGCCAACCGCCCGGTGAAAGGCAACGGATGCTTCATTGTCTGTGGTGATGATGGCATAGACCTTCCGGTAACCCTGGCGCTGTAAAAGCTGCTCCAAGGCGGCGTAGAGTTTTTTGCCGATACCTTTGCCCCAGGCTTCCGGGCAAAGATAGATCGACGCTTCCGCGCTCCACTGATAGGCCGCCCGTTCAAAGGGCAGGCTGCCATAGGCATAGCCCAGGATCATACCCTTCTCCTCCCAGACCAGCCAGGGAAACCGGGCGGTAATCCCCAAAAATCTTTGGGTAAAGTTCTCCAGGGTGGGGACGGTGTACTCAAAGCTGATGGCGGTATTTTCCACATAGGGCCCGTAGATCTCCAAAATCCGGGGCACATCCTGTATCGTCGCCCGTCGAATAGACATAAAATCACTTCCTCAATAGGAGATACCCTCATTGTACGACACATCTCCCACCCCGTCAACAGATATATAGGAGGCTGTCTCTACAAAAAACCGTACGCGTTGTCTATTTCTGAAAATCCTCCAGAAAGACCTGCACGGAGCGGGTCATTTCCTGAGAAAAGTCGGAATTGTATTTTCTGTTACAGAAGGCCTGAATCCATTCCCGGAAGGGGCGGTTACCGGTTTTTACGGAAAGCATCTTCTCCAACTCCGGCGCATCCATATCCCGGTAGCCGTTTTCGTGAACGATGTGGCGCATTCCCGACCGGGGTGGCTTCGGTCGCTCCAACTGCCCAGCGGTGGGATAACCGAAAACCAACATAGCCGCCGGGAATACATAGGGCGGCAGAGAAAGCAATTTTCGCTGCTGTTCCGCGTTTTCCATAATATCACCGATATAGCAAGAGCCGATGCCAAGGCTCTGCGCCGCCACTACTGCATTTTGCGCAGCGATATTGGTGTCGCTGACGGCCAGCAGCAGATCGCCCACGCCGGGCTTTCTGGGATTACAGCCGTATTCCGAAAAGGTCTTATACCACTTGCGGCAATCGGCGCAGAACACCAGCACCAGCGGCGCTGTTGCAATAAAGGGCTGATGGTCGCAGCTTTCCGCCAGCTGCGCCTTCAGCTGGGGGTCGGTTACGCGAATGATGGTGTAAAGCTGCTGGTTGCCTGCTGTGGGGGCATTGACCGCTGCCTCCAGAATGACAGATACTTCCTCAGATGTGATCTGCCTGTCCGTAAAAACACGCACGGATTTTCTTTCCTTCAGCTGTTGTATTACCTGGTTCATAGTATAATCCCCCTCGATTCGTATGATAATGCATTATACATCTTTTTACACAGTTACACAAGGGAGACTATGAAAAATCGCCACTCGGTCGAGTGGCGATTTTATTGTTAGCAATTAGCCCTTGATGGCAGCCTGGGCTGCTATCAGCAAAAGAGGGAAATATGCTCATTTTCTGCAATAGACTTCAATTGCTTCACAGACAAACTCTGCCGTACCATCAGCGTGCTTATCAATATTTTTTTTGAAACGTTCATCGCCGACATACATCTGACCGAGACCTGCGAGGATTTGGTCGGTGCACAAATAATAGTTTTCTGTGATATGGTTTTGCAAGTTTTTTACGAGGTTTTGCACCTCCGCTGAATCGGGAGTATTATCGTTTTTCATACACAGCGAAAACTCCGTCATAATGCAGTTCATATCTTCGGCAATGTCGTCCCACTTCTGCTTGGAGTAATTCTTTGTTTTTTCTTCATGCTCTTTATAAGCGTCGGTTTGACCCCATTTTTCTTGTGCTTCGGTCTTATATTTTTCAAATTCGGTGTTATCAAATGCCTTCATAATGTTTTCTCCTTTCACAGCACTGTCAATGGCGGAAATCAACCGTTCTAACCGCTCTTTTTTGAGCGTTAGCAGACATTTTTGCTCTTTTAGTGCTTTCTCTTTGTCATAATTTGGAGATAACAAAATCTCCTTGATGCTCTTTAATGAAAAGTCAAGTTCACGGTAAAAGAGAATCTCTTGCATACGAATTAGAGAATTTTCGTCGTAGAAACGATAGCCTGTAATTTTATCAACAAAGGCTGGCGTCAACAATCCTATTTCATCGTAATAATGCAATGTGCGTACACTAACTCCCGTAAATTCGGCAAATTCTTTAATCTGCATTTTCATGTTTTTCACCTCATAGGGAGAGTATATACTATGACGGTGCGTAAGAGTCAATAGTTGTTTTGAAAATATTTGTTGATTATATTATAACACTCTTACCTTCTAAATTCGACGCAAAGAAAAATCCCCACCGATTACTCGGTGGGGATTCATTATTGGGTTAAATCTTAGCCCTTAATAGCAGCCTGTGGTGCAGTACGCAAAAGGGGGGAATCAAGCCCTAACTCTGTCGTTTTTGTAGACGGTTTTTAGGCCATTGTTTTCGGTGAACACATAGCAATAGCCACGATAAATTAAAATTACGCTATCGCCGTATTCCAATTCCTTTTCTTCGATGATACCTCTCTCGGACTTCATAAGCTGCAATTTGCTTTTACCAAATTGGTAGGCTTCAAAAGCAAGCTCGTTCATTCTCCGTGAATCATTGATACCCATTCGCTCACAAATACGCTCCCGTGCGTGCTTGGTGAGATAAAGGGGATTTTTGCGAATATCTAAAAAGCCTTCTTCGCTATATAAATCAGTTTTATAGCATTTCACATTATAATAGCGATTATATTTGCCTTGTCTGTTTCTGCCAACTTCGTTATAGCCTTGTTGATTATATCCTTCGCTATCATATTCGGGAATAATCTGTGGCTTTGGTTTTTGCGGAGTCCTTTTCGGCTTTCTTCTAAGTAACAGTAAAAGGCATAAGAATATTGCAACAATCAGCATAATAGGTAGGTATTCCACTTTGTTCACCTCTTTTTCTTTATTTTAACAAAAAGAAACAACCTTTGCAATGGATATAGAAAAATCCCCGTGGATTGCTCCACGGGGATTCATTATTGGGTTAAATCTTAGCCCTTGATGGCAGCCTGGGCGGCGGCCAGACGAGCGATGGGAACGCGGAAGGGGCTGCAGGACACGTAGTCCAGGCCGACCTTGTGGCAGAACTCAACAGAGTTGGGGTCGCCGCCGTGCTCACCGCAGATACCGTAGTGCAGCTTGTTGCCGGTAGCCTTAGCCTTGGAAACGGCCATCTCCATCAGCATGCCAACACCGGTCTGATCCAGCTTAGCGAAGGGATCGTTCTCGTAGATCTTGGTGTCGTAGTAAGCGTTCAGGAACTTGCCGGCATCGTCACGGGAGAAGCCGAAGGTCATCTGGGTCAGGTCGTTGGTGCCGAAGCAGAAGAACTCAGCTTCCTTGGCGATCT
>JAFVVI010000038.1 GCA_017502265.1 Oscillospiraceae bacterium | reverse complement strand
CCACGACGGCACTCTTTTCCAAGCCTATTGGTTCGATGACAGAGGAGGTTGATACTATGACATCATCTAACCTACAAAATAAATATCCACCTGTCCTCTGTGTCAGGCAGGTGGCCGAAATATTGCTGGTCAGTCATAACACCGCGTATGAATTGGTTCGTTCCGGAGCGATTCACAGTGTCCGGGTGGGGCGCAACTATCGAATCCCCCTGGAAGCGGTGATTGACTACCTTTGTAAGCACTGATCGTTGCGGATTGACCGCTTGTATGGTATAATATAGGTGTACCTGCTATGCGGCAACGAAAGGAGTAATATTTATGCCGCAAAGCAAAAAATCAACTTCCGGTATGGGATCTATCCGTAAGATCACAAGAGAAATCAACGGAAAAACCTATACCTATTACGAGGCTCGTTATACCGCTGGTTTCGATCCTGGAACAGGTAAACAGATTCAGCGCAGTATAACCGGCAAGACGCAAAAGGAAGTTTCTCAGAAATTGAAAGCTGCTTTGGCAGCCCTTGATTCGGGAACCTATATAGCACCTTGCAAAATGACAGTTGCTGAATGGTTGGATGTATGGGCAAGTCAGTATTTAGGAGGCGTAAAGGAATCTACCGTTGCTGCCTACAATGCTACCATCCGCACCCATATCAAACCCGGTCTGGGAGCAATTCGATTGGATGCTCTGGATACCCATTTAGTTCAAAGCTTTTACAACGGTCTGAGAGAGCCGACGAAGGATCGTGCTGCAGTTTCGCCCAAGACGGTGAAAAATGTCCACGGAATCCTTCACAAAGCCTTACAGCAGGCAGTTGCCAATGGTTATATCCACTTCAATCCTACGAACTCTTGCATCCTCCCACGCGTTGAGAAGAAGGAGCTGCAACCCTTGGATGAGGCAGAAACAAAGCTGTTTCTGGATGCAGTCAAAGGTCATCCTCTTGAACTCCTGTACACGATAACATTGTTTACAGGTATGCGTGAGGGTGAGGCCCTTGGCCTGACTTGGGATCGTGTAGACTTTATGCGCGGCACCATACTGATCAGCAAGCAGTTGCAGGAGGAAAAGAAAGCGGGCGGACAATTCCGGTTGGTTTCTCTAAAGAATGATAAACCGCGTCGAATCCAGCCCGCCCCTTGGGTTATGCAATTGTTGAGAGACCGCAAGCTGCAGCAGTATGAGCATAAGGAGAAGGCGGGAGCTGCTTGGTCCAATCCTCTGAATTTGGTTTTTACAAATGAGTTGGGTGGAAATCTGATTCCCCAGACCGTGGTAAGACATTTCAAAGAAATTGTCACAGCCATTGGCAGGCCAGATGCAAGATTCCACGATCTCCGGCATAGTTACGCAGTTGCTTCTCTGCGTTCTGGAGATGACATTAAGACCGTTCAGGGCAACCTTGGTCATGCCACCGCAGCCTTTACTTTGGATGTTTACGGCCATGTAACGAACCAAATGCAGGAGGCCAGTGCAATCCGAATGGAGGCCTATATCAAGGGTATTTTGGAGCTATAAGGGAAAATGTAAGGGAAAAAGAAAAACCATCTCAAGGTATTCCTAACTTTTATCCCACAAAAGTGCCGAAAACAAAGAAAAAATCCGGTCAGGACTAATTTCCTAACCGGATTTCATTGGCGGAGTGAGAGGGATTTGAACCCTCGCGCGCTGTTTAGACGCCTACTCCCTTAGCAGGGGAGCCCCTTCGGCCTCTTGGGTATCACTCCGAATAAAAAGAAATATTCATATATGCCAAGCCATTCTATCACGGTGCAGGTGGTTTGTCAAGCCTATTTAAAAAAGAAAGACGCTTTTCTTCCCGGCAGGTCTTATTTCTGTTTTCCAACATAAGATTGTTCCATACATTGGAATTTGAGGTGGTACTATGGAACATAAAACCAACGAAATTATTTTGCGCGGTACATTGCAGGCACTTCCCCAATTCTCCCACGAAAATCACGGAAAACGCTTCTTTCGGTTCTGCTTGGAGGTGCCCCGCCTGTCCGGGGCAGTGGACATATTGCCGGTGGTGGCTGAGGAACAAATTTTAGGGCAAATTGATCCAACGGGCGGCGAAATGCTTACCGTCACCGGGCAGATACGATCCCACAACCAGCGCAATGACGGTGCGCGCCATTTGCTGATCTTTGTGTTTGCCTTGTCCATCGTTGCAGAGGATGGCGAGCCTGTCAACAATGTGTATCTGGAGGGCCCTTTGTGTCGGGAGCCGACCTATCGTCTGACGCCTCTTGGCCGGGAAATTTGCGATGCCATGCTGGCAGTGCCCCGGGCCTTTCGCCGGGCAGACTATCTACCCTGTATCCTTTGGGGACGGATCGCCCAGGAGGTCTCCCGGTGTCATACCCGGGATGTGATTGCTATTGAGGGCCGTCTGCAAAGCCGCATCTATACAAAAATGACCGATGACGGCCCTCAGCAGCGAACGGCCTATGAAATTTCGGCGCTGACGGCAGAAATCATTGAAGAGGATTTGTACTAACCAAGCCGGGCGGCGGAGAAGCTCCGCCGCGCCAAAGCCACGCAGGGCATAACGCCCCACGACTATCCCATCTTATCCAAGGCCAGTTTGTCTTGTTCCATGTAATTTCCTCTTTTCTTGGAGAGAAATCTGTGTTAAAATCAAGAAAAGGAGTGATCGTATGAACAAGCAGGTCCGTGGAATTATCGACGCACTGAATATAAAATACCCCGATGCCATCTGCGCATTACACTATAACAAGGATTATGAACTGATGATTGCGGTGCGGCTGTCTGCCCAATGCACCGATGCCCGGGTCAATCTGGTGACCCCGGCGCTGTTTGCAGCCTATCCCACACTGGAGGCCATGGCCGGCGCGGATATTGCCGATGTGGAGGGATACATACATTCCTGCGGCTTCTACCGGCAGAAGGCCAAGGATATTGTCTTTGCTTGCCAGATGCTGCTGTCGGAATACGGCGGAAAAGTGCCTGGCACAATGGAAGAACTTCTGCGTCTGCCCGGCGTTGGCAGAAAAACGGCCAATCTCCTGCTGGGCGACCTGTACAATGAACCGGGCAGTGTGGTCTGCGATACCCATTGTATGCGGATCTGCGAGCGTTTGGGTCTGTCCAAGGGCAGAGAGCCTGAGAAAGTGGAAAAGCAGCTGCGGGCCGTGCTGCCCCCGGAGGAAAGCAGCGATTTTTGCCACAGGATTGTCCTGTTTGGCCGGGAGATCTGCACCGCGCGGGGGCCGAAATGTGACCAATGTCCTTTGGCAATCTACTGTAAGCATATCAATAATGGCTAATAAATCCCCCCTTGTCCGAATACACTTGGGACAAGGGGGGATATTGTTTTGCAGAAAAGACTTCCCATTTTTTATAATGCAATGCTTTTAACCGGCGTGAACTTGTTGCTGCGGCTGGTGTTCACCGGTTTTCAGGTGTACTTATCGGGCAGGATCGGCGCGGCGGGAATCGGCCTTTTGCAACTGGTACTGTCTGTCGGCGGTTTGGCGCTGACTGCCGGTATGGCCGGTATCCGCACCGCGACAATGTACTTAACAGCCGAGGAATTGGGAAAACGCCGCCCGGAGAATGTCCGCTGGGTCTTGTCCGGGTGTATGCGCTATAGCCTTTTATGCAGCGGCGCAGTTGCGGTACTGGTATGCTGGTTTGCGCCGGTGATTGCTGACCGCTGGATCGGCGAATCGGGCGTGACCGGGGTAGTGCGTATGTACGCATTTTTTCTGCCGGTAAACTGTCTGACCGGCGTGATGGTGGGATATTTCACAGGGGCTAACCGTATCGGCACATTGGCTGCGGTGGAGGTGGCAGAGCAGTTTTGCACCATGGGCCTGACAGTATCCTTGCTTCATATCTTTGCCGGGAGCGACCCGGTGCGGGCCTGTGGGTCTGTGGTGATGGGCAGTGGAATGGGCGCATGCTTTACACTTTTATGCCTTCTGTATTTGCACAGTCAGGAGCAAAAAATACCGGGCGTCCGGATTTCAGTCCGACGGCGACTGTTTGAGACTGCGGTACCCTTAGCACTGGCGGATGACCTGAAATCCGGTATTTCCACCGTAGAGAATCTGATGGTTCCAAAGCGTCTTGCCCTGTGCCAGAAGATCGGTGATCCGCTGGCAGCCTTTGGCGTGGTCTGCGGTATGGTCTTTCCTGTACTTATGTTCCCAATGGCAATTCTTTTTGGCCTTGCAGAGCTATTGATCCCGGAGCTTGCCCGGTGCGCTGCCGCAGGCAGCGAAAAGCGCATCCGCTACCTTGCCAGACGCAGCCTGCGCCTTGCGATGCTCTATGGCTGCCTGTTCTGCGGATTGCTGTTTCTACTCAGCGGTGACCTGTGCCTGTGGCTGTATGATAACCAGGACGCAGGGGTGTATCTGCGGTGGTTTGCGCTGCTGGCCCCCATGCTTTACTGCGATGCCATTACAGATGTCATGATAAAGGGCCTCGGTCAGCAGACCGCCTGTGTGCGGTATAATATCATCACCACGGCGATGGATGTTCTATTTTTGTACCTGCTTTTACCCACCTACGGTATGCAGGGTTACTTTGCCAGCTTTCTTGTGACGCACATGCTCAATTTCGGATTGAGTCTGCGCCGCCTTGTAAAGCTGACAGGGAAATTGATGCCTCTGGCAACGCCGCTATTTACATTGCTTGCAACGGCTTTTTCCATTATAGCTGCCGGCTTTTTACAGAATCCCATCCTGCAGGGCGTGGCATATGTCCTTCTGCTGGGTAGTCTTTTGTATCTGCTGGGTGTGGTCAGCCGGGAAGACCTCTCCTGGGTTAAAGGCCTGATACGCAAAAAATGACCGTTGAATAATCCCGATGAAAAAACGCACCCATTATCGGGTGCGTTTTTGGCTTAGAGTGCTTTCAAAACTTCCAAAATAAAATCCCAAGTGCGCTTGACCGAAGCAATTTCTAACCGTTCACGGCTGGTGTGAATGTCCTGCATATTGGGGCCGATGGAAACGCAGTCCAAGCCCGGCAGCTTTTCGCTGAGCAGTCCACATTCCAGTCCTGCGTGAATTGCCACAACCTCCGGCTCCTTTCCGTATATATCCTCGTAAACCTGAACCATTGTATCGCGGAGGGCAGAATCCTTTTTGTACTCCCAAGCCGGGTATTCGCCGCGGACAGAACATTCGCTGTCGTAAAAGTCAGACAGTTCCTTCAGCTTGTTCAGCAGGTCATCTTTCTCTTTTTCTACACTGCTACGCACAGCCCAAGTCAGATGCAGGGCGTCATCCAGCTTCAAAATACCTAAGTTCAGGCTGGTTTGCACCAATCCGTCAATGTCCTCGCTCCACGCCTGTACACCGTTGGGCGCGGCGTTGAGCAAGGCAATGACTTTGGCGGAACATTCGGATGTGAGGGCATTGCCGCCCAAAGCATCCACATCATCACCCCGAATGACCACATTGGGTTCGTCAAACTGTTCCCGGATCTCCTTTTGCAACTGCTCGGTAATTTCATTGATTCTTTCAATATACATACCCAGCGCCACAAAGGTTACCTGACAGGAGCGGGGGATGGCGTTGTCCTTAGCGCCGCCTTCCAGTTTGGTGATGCATACCGGCATCAGCTTCTGTACACGGCCCAATAATTCGCCCATCACCTTATTGGCATTGGCGCGGCTTTTGTGAATCTCCACACCGGAGTGACCGCCCTGCAGACCCTCAACCGTCAGCTTCACGCAAGGACCGTACACCGCCCGGCGTGTAACCGGCATAGATACCGTGACCTTTGCGCCGCCTGCGCAGGATACGGTAAAAATGCCTTCTTCCTCAGAATCAATATTCAGCATTGTGCGGCCCTTCAAGCCGGAAAGATCAATACCGGCAGCGCCGTCCATTCCGGTCTCTTCGTCAACAGTGATGATGACTTCCAGCGGCGGGTGGGGGATGGAAGGATCTGCCAGCAGCGCCAGCGCATAAGCCACGGCAACACCATCGTCACCGCCCAAAGTTGTGCCCTTGGCAAACACATAAGTACCGTCGTGGGTGATGTCCAGGCCCTCAGTTTCCATATCAATGGGGCAATCTGCGTCTTTTTCGCAGACCATATCCATATGTCCCTGAATAATGACCGGTGCGTGATCCTCATAGCCGCAAGTGCCATCTCCGAACAACAGCACATTGTTCAATTCGTCCTGCACATAGCGGATATTATGTTCCTTGGCAAAGGATACCAGATAATCACTGATTTGCTTGGTGTTACCGGAGCCGTGGGGGATTGCGCAGAGCTTTTCAAAATAGCCCATTACTGCCCGGGGTTCTAAGCCTGCAAGTTTAACTGCTTCCATTGTTAATACTCCTTTTGTTGGTCTTAAGGGTATACTACCACACCAAGTGAAAAATGTCCAACAAAAAAGGGTGCGTTTTGCAACGCACCCAAAAGGAATTACTTCTTGCGGAAGGACATGCAGTCGGTGCACTGGTCCATGGTGGGGTTGCCTTCGTGGGTGCCTACCAGAATGCGATCCAGAGCGCAGTAGTTAGCATCCTGACAGTGGTTAGCGCACTGATGAACGGTGCATTCAATGCTCTTGTTTGCTTTACAATCCATTGTCTTATCCTCCTTTTTCGTTGATAGGGATAGTATGACCCGATTTTTCTGATGCATACCCTTGTTTTTAATTGACATTTTCGCCGTTAACTATTATAATATTTGCGGAAAAATATGAAGACGGGACACCGTTTTTACAAAGAAAGGAAAATTTGCCATGATTTATAGTGCAGAAGTACAGCATATGTGCTCCGTGGCCAAGGGCGCTTATCACGGCCCCGCTCCCATTCCCGAAGAGGGCAAGTGGGTACAGGTCAAGGAAATTAAGGATGTCAGCGGTTTTACCCACGGCATCGGCTGGTGCGCTCCTCAGCAGGGTTGCTGCAAGCTGACCCTGAACGTGAAGGAGGGTATCATCGAGGAGGCCCTGGTAGAGACTCTGGGTTGCTCCGGTATGACCCACTCCGCAGCTATGGCTTCCGAGATTCTCATCGGTAAGACTCTGTTGGAGGCTCTGAACACTGACCTGGTGTGCGACGCCATTAACACTGCTATGCGCGAACTGTTCCTGCAGATCGTTTACGGCCGCAGCCAGTCCGCTTTCTCCGAGGATGGCCTTGCAGTAGGCGCTTCTCTGGAGGACCTGGGTAAGGGTCTGCGCAGTCAGGTTGGCACTATGTTTGCCACCGCTGCCAAGGGCCCCCGTTATCTGGAAATGGCCGAGGGTTATGTTACCCGTCTGGCTCTGGACGAGGACAACCTCATCACCGGTTATGAGTTCATTAACCTGGGCAAGATGATGGACTTCATCAAGAAGGGCGACGATGCCAACGAGGCGCTGAAGAAGGCAAAGGGCTCCTACGGCCGTTTTGCTGATGCTGCCAAGTACATTGACCCCCGTCACGAATAAGAGGAGGACACGAAGATGGCTTTGTTTGAAGGTTACGAAAGAAAAATTGACAAAATCAACGGTGTCCTTGCTCAGTATGGCTTGGAGTCCGTTGAGGCCTGCCGCGAGCTGTGCCAGGCTAAGGGCTTCGATCCCTATGAAATCGTTAAGGGCATTCAGCCCATCGCTTTTGAGGATGCTGCATGGGCATACTGCGTTGGCGCTGCTATCGCTATGAAGAAGGGCGTTAAGAACGCCGCTGAGGCTGCTGAGGCTGTTGGCATCGGCCTGCAGGCATTCTGCATCCCCGGCTCCGTCGCTGAGGACCGTAAGGT
>JAFVVI010000037.1 GCA_017502265.1 Oscillospiraceae bacterium | reverse complement strand
GACGAAGGCTGCCTGTGGGCACTGGGCAAGGCTCGTGAGGCCGGTCTGCTGCCTGCTGACTGCAAGTTCAAGATGTCTGCCCATGCCGGCCACGGCAACCCCTGCTCCGCTAAGCTGCTGGAGGATATCGGTGCTGACTCCTTCAATATTGTCCGTGACTACCAGCTGCAGCACCTGGCAGCAGTCCGTTCCGCTATCAATATTCCTATCGACTGCCACACCGAGAACCCCGCTTCTTCCGGCGGCTTCATCCGTCACTATGAGGTTCCCGAAATGATCCGTGTTGCTTCTCCCATCTACCTGAAGACCGGCGGCTCCGTGGCGCAGACCCACAGCTGGGACTCCACCGAGGCAGACGCAAAGAAGCGCGCCAAGCAGGTTATGCTGGTTAAGCGCGTGATCGACGCCTACTACCCCGAAGCAACCTACTCTCCCAAGGGCTCTTTGAACCACTAAGAGACGACGGCGATCCCCAAAGCTGTCAACAGAAAGGGATACTGAATATGGAAATCAGAACAATTACAGCCCCCTTCACCGATGAGGTGCTGCGCGGGCTGAAGGTAGGCGACATTGTGAACGTGTCCGGCATTATTTATGCCGGCCGCGACGCAGTGCTGCCGAAAATCGTGGAGATGATCGACGCAGGCACCCTGGAAGAGAATGATATTCACTTACAGGGCAGCGTGATCTTCCACACCGCAGTCAGCCCTGCAGGCGTTGGCCCCACCTCCAGCAACAAGCTGGAGATCGAGGGTACAATACCCCAGCTGACCAAAGCCGGTATCCGGATGCACCTGGGCAAGGGCGCGCTGAAGCCGGAAACCATTGCAATGTTCAAGGAATATAACGCAGTTTATGCAGTTATCGCGCCGGTAACCGCCCTGCTGGGCAGCAAGGTCAAGGCCAAGCGCTGTGTTGCCCACCCCGAGCTGGGTATGGAGGCATTCTATGAACTGCAGGTAGAGGAATTCCCCTGTATCATCGCCGCCGCCCACGGCGAGAGTATGTTTTAAGGAGGTAGCAAACCATGTCTTTTGATTACAATGCAGTGGTGGCCAAAGTGGCCGATACCCTGGTCAGAGCCGGTTCTACCTTCCGTGAGGACAAAAAGGAAGCCTACCGCCGGGCCATTGCCTCTGAGGAACTGGACCGCGCTAAGTGGAATCTGGAAACCATTTTGGAAAATGCGGAGGTTGCCCAGTGCAATCGTACCCCCCTGTGTGACGATACCGGTATTCCCCATGTGTTTATTGAGATCGGCCCTAACCGTACCCTCAGCGGCAGTATGATGTCCGCAATCCAGGAAGGTGTTCTGGAGGGTCTGCGTCAGCTGCCCGGTCGTCCTATGGCCATTATGGGCGACGATGCCCAGCGGATCGATATGTCCGGCGGCATCAG
Organism: Oscillospiraceae bacterium; assembly: GCA_017502265.1. GTDB lineage: Bacteria > Bacillota > Clostridia > Oscillospirales > Oscillospiraceae > Faecousia. Next base: position 19,367 of record JAFVVI010000037.1, on the reverse strand, counting down.
CCCCGATTCCGACGCGCTGGTACCTGCTCCCTTCCTGATTAAGGAAGTGGAGGAGGATGTCCTTCGTGTCCATGTGCTGATGTTGGGTGGCGGACCTGCTATCCGCGGCATTACCCACCGTGTTTTCCATAAGCACTCTTTGCAGGTGGTGCTGGACGAGATCGTTACCCGTACCAAGGATGCCACCAAGCTGCTGGGCTGCACTCCCTGCGCCGTTGCTGTCGGCGTGGGCCGTTCCCAGTATGAGGCTACTGCTCTTATGATGGAAGCAATGGTCTACGGCGATTTCAATAAGCAGAATGAGATGGAGCGCTACATCACCGATAAGGTCAACGAGACCGATGTGGGTCCCTTGGGCCTGAACGGCAAGACCACCGTTCTTGCTACCTTTATGAAGGTCGGTCCCCAGCGGGCCAGCGGTGTCCGTGTGGTTGCTATGCGTCCCGGCTGCTGCTTTGAGCCTCGCATTGCAAGTGTCGAGTTGTAAGGAGATAAAGCTATGAGTAATGAATTCAAACCTATGAAGTTTGGCTGCGGCCGTTATGTCCAGGCCCCCGGCGCTCTGGAGATCGTTGGCCGAGAAGCCGCTATGCTCAAGAGCAAGAAAGCGCTTATCGTTGGTGGTAAGCAGGCACTGGATTCCGTGGGCGCTAAAATGGAGGAGAGCCTGAAGCAGGCTGGCGTAGAGCCTTATTTCTACACCATGACCTCCGACTGTACCTATGAGACCCTGGATTATCTGCAGAACACCCTGATCCCCCAGCAGAAGGCCGATCTGGTGATCGGCTCCGGCGGCGGTAAGGTGGTGGATATGGCAAAGGCCTCCGGCAAGTGCAGCGGCCTGCCGGTTATGAATGTACCTACTTCTGTGGCCACCTTCAACTGCTGGTCTGCTATGAGCGTTATGTACACCCCCGACCATAAGCCCATCGACCGTATCTGGCACGCCAGCGAGATCGATGCCGTGGTCATCGATACCCAGGTCATTGCCAACGCACCTGTGAAGCTGTTCGCATCCGGTATGGCAGACGCTTTTGCCAAGTACATTGAGACCGGCCTGATGGACGAGTCCTATACTGTCAACAACACCCCTGCCGGTATGTACACCTCTAAGGTGATGGCCGGTACTACCAACGAGATCATTCTCAACCGTGGTGAGAAGGCATACCGTGACTGCGTGGCCCACCAGGTCACCGATGATCTGGACGCCTGTGTCTTTGCCAATGTTGCCACAACCGCGATTGCTGCGGCTGTCAACTATAGCAACCACTCTCTCATCCACAGCGGCAACGGCAAGGGCGCTACCTTTGCCCACGCTCTGTACTACGCCTGCAAGGCCAAGTACACCGAGGAAACCAGCAACTGGCTTCACGGCGAAATCGTGGGTCTGGGCTGCCAGGCATCTATGTATGCCTACGAGCGCGGCGAATTTGAGACCAAAAACTTTGCCCGCTTCATGAAGGCTATCAATCAGCCCATGTCCCTGAAGGATCTGGGCCTGGATACCAGCGATAAGGGTCTGAAGGAACTGGTTGACTGTATGATGGTGGTTTGGGGCAAGCGTCCCGAGGCCCACTGGCCCATCATCTATGATGCACTGCAGCGGATCAAGGAGTGATCCCGGATATGAATCTGACGGATACCTTTATCAACACCCTTTATACGCTGAAATCCCAGCCTCTTCCAGCTCAGGTCAAAGAAGAGACCCGCAAGTGTCTGCTGGACCAGATAGGCGTTATGATCGCCGGCGCAGCGCTGCTGAAGGAACAATTGGGTAAATACCTGGATATGTTCTCCGGCGATGATGCAACGGCCATCGGCTTGGGACGAAAAGCCTCCCTGCAAAACGCAGCGGTGGTCAACGGTATCAGCGGCCATGCCTTGGATTACGATGACGGTCACCGTTTTTCTACTGTCCATTTGGGTTCTGCTGTGATCCCCGCGGTTCTGGCAGTAGCAGAGAAGGAAAACTTAGCCATGGATGATGTCATTCGGGGTATTGCCATTGGCTATGAGGCAGCGATCCGTATGGGTAACTGTATCCAACCGGCCCACCGCGCTCGGGGTTTTCACGCCTCTGGTACGGTCGGCACCATCGGTGCAGCCATGGGCGTAGCTGCTCTGCTGGACTTTGACCGGGAGCAGATGAAGTCTGCCTTGGCAGCCGCTTGCACCAGCGCCGGCGGTATCCTGGAAATGCAGGAAAATGTCTCTACTTTGAAGCCCTTTAATATCGGCCGTGCCACCCACGACGGTATTACTGCAGCATTAATTGTTCGGGCAGGCTTCCGTGGCCCTCAGGATGTGCTGGAGGGTAAGTTTGGCTTCCTCCGTGCGGTCTGTGAGACCTACAAACCGGAAGTCCTTTCTCTGGAAACAGACAGCCGCTACAATATCTGTGGCAGCTACCATAAGCCCTATGCCTCTTGCCGCCATACCCACGGCGCAGCATACGCAGCTCTGAAGGCAGTTGGCGACAATAACCTAAACTGGCGTGACATTGATAGGATTACCGTGGATATGTACGCGCAAGGTGTCAACGGACACGACCATACTGAAATTCCCAGTGCTGTGGCAGGCAAAATGTCCACGCCCTTCTGTATCGCGTTGGCGCTGATCACCGGCAACATCGGCCTGAGCTCCTTTACGGAGGAAGCCTTGCAGAATCCGGATATTGCGGCGCTGACGAAAAAGGTAACTGTCCGTGCTGATGAAGAAATGACTTCTTGGGTGCCCAAGAAACGGGCAGCCAGAATCACCGTAACCATGACAAACGGCGAAGCTTTTACTGCCCAGGTGGATTTTCCCCTTGGCGAGCCGGAGCTGCCCATGTCAATCGGGGATTTCCGGGCGAAAGTCACCGAGCTTGGTATGTATGCCGGCCGGACGGAGCAGGATATCCAACAAATTATTGACAAGGTGCTGACCTTTGACGGAAACGCAGCAGACCTTGTAAAAATGCTGGCTTAATTGCCAATTACCCACCGGCGCGGAAAGTGCCGGTGGGCATCTGAAAGGTGAGAATATGGAACAAACGCTTATTCGCACAGTTGTGTCCGCAGATGAAGAATATCTGCGGGATGAATCTAAAAAAGTCGGTCATGCGGAGAGTATCTCCTTCCCCGAGACCCATGCGCAGGTATGCCAGATCATGGCTCAGCTCTATGAAACCGGCACCCCTGTTACCGTACAGGGCAGCCGTACAGGTTTGGCAGCAGCTGCCGTGCCTTTTGGCGGCCATGTGCTGAACCTGTCCAGAATGGACAAGGTCCTGGGTATGCGTCAGGAGAATGACCGTTTTTACATTACTGTTCAGCCCGGTGTGATTTTGCAGAAACTGAATAAATCCATCGCGGCCCGTTCGTTCAATACGGACGCTTGGGACGAAGCTGCCCAGGAAACCTACAAAGCATTCACAAAAACCCCTGTGCAGATGTTCACCCCGGATCCTACCGAGAGCACGGCGGCCATTGGCGGTATGGTGGCTTGTAATGCCTCCGGCGCCCGCAGCTACCATTACGGTCCTACCCGCCGGCATATCAATGCCATTCGGGGTGTGCTGGCTGACGGCCGCACCATCGCTCTGCGCAGAGGTGAGATTTTTGCCAAGGGTCTGGAACTGAAATTGCAGACCGAAGAGGGAAGCTCTGTCACCGTGCAGCTGCCTACCTACAATATGCCCAAATGTAAGAATGCTTCCGGCTACTACTGCCACGAGAATATGGATGCCATCGATCTGCTCATCGGCAGCGACGGCACACTGGCAGTTATGACCGAGATCGAGATCTCCCTGCTGCCCACCCCGGCGCTGACCTGGGGCGTCACTGCATTCTTCCCCGATCAGTACAAGGCCGTGGCCTATACCAAGCAGGTGCGCGGTATTGACCAGGGCATTGCCGCCATCGAATACTTTGACAGCTGCGCACTGGATATCCTGCGTAAGCAGAAGGCAGAAAACACCGCCTTTGCAGGTCTGCCTTTCCTGCCGGAGGAATACGGCTGCGCCGTCTATACGGAACTGCACTGCGATTCCGAGGAGCAGGCATATGCATTGCTTGAGAATCTGGGCGGCTATTGCGCCCAGGCCGGTGGTAACCCGGATATGACCTGGGTAGCCACCAGCGACAGTGACCGGGATATGCTGCATTTCTTCCGCCATGCCGTTCCGGAGAGCGTGAATATGCAGGTGGAGCGCAGCAAGCGCAATTACCCCGAAATCACGAAAGTGGGCGGCGACCTGGCAGTACCCGATGAATGCTTTGAAACTCTGTTGGCGCTGTACGATTCCACCCTGGAAGCAGAGGGTCTGCAGCATGCCGCGTGGGGTCACATCGGTGACAACCATATCCATGTCAACATCCTGCCCCGGGATATGGACGAATACAGTCGGGGTAAGGCATTGCTGGCCCGGTGGGCTGCGGAAGTGTCCCGTATGGGCGGCGCTGTCTCCGCAGAGCACGGCGTGGGCAAGCTGAAAGCCCCCTTCCTTGAAGTTATGTACGGCGCAGAACATATCCGCGAGATGGCGGCGCTGAAGGCTGCCTTTGATCCCAAGTGTATGCTGGGTCGGGGTAATCTGTTCGCACCGCAGCAGGAGGTAGTGGAATGAAAATAATTGTTTGTATGAAGCAAGTGCCTGCCGCTGCTACAGCCAGCATCGATCCGCTGACAAAGACCATTGTCCGTACCGGCCGCAACGCCGTGACCAACCCCTTTGACCTGCACGCATTGCAGGCAGCTCTGGATATCCGCAAGCAGGCCGAGGGCACTGTTACCGCAATTACCATGGGTATCCCTGCTGCAGAAAAAGTGCTGCGTGATGCCATCGCCCGTGGTGCCAACGACGGTGCAATCCTCTCCGACCGTGCTTTCGCCGGTTCTGATACGCTGGCAACTTCTTATGCCCTTTCTCTGGGTGTGGAAAAGCTGGGCGGCGCAGACCTGATCGTCTGCGGTAAGATGGCTGTGGACGGCGATACCGCCCAGATCGGTCCTGAGCTTGCCCAGCATTTGGGCATTCCCCATGTGTCCGATGTGTGCGAGATTCTGGAAGCAGCGGAGGATCACCTGGTTGTCCGTCGTGAATGGGATGATGCTGAGCAGGAGGTCTATCTGCCCCTGCCTGCATTGATTACCGTTGCCAAGGGCAAGAACCTGCCCCAGCTGCCCACCATCGGTGGTATGCTCCGTGGCCGTGCCGCAGAGATTGCTGTGTACACCGCAGAAGCTTTGCAGGCAGATGTGGCGCGTTGCGGCTTGAAGGGCTCTCCCACCCAGGTTGTTCGTACCTTTACACCCCCTGTCCGTGGACAGGCCCAGGCTGTCGAGGGCAACGAGCAGCAGCAAGCTGAAAAGCTGGCTATGATCATCCAGGAGGTGCTTTATGGAAAAGATTAAAAATGGTGCCTTATGGGTATTTTGTGAAGTACAGGGCGATGCCCTGTTGCCAGTAGGCCTGCAGTTGCTGGGCCGGGCCAAAACACTGGCAGCCGAAAGCAACCGTCCTTTGTATGCAATCGTTCTGGGCAAGATTCCCCAGGGCGGTGCTGAACTTCTGGGCGCCAGCGGCGCAGACGAAGTGATTTGCAGCGATGGCCCCGCTATGAAAGATAAGCTGGAGCAGCCTTATGCCGATTGCCTGATCGCCTTGGCAAAGCAGTACCAGCCGGACATCCTGCTGGTAGGTGCTACGCCCTTTGGTCGTGCATTTGCCCCCCGGGTGGCTGCTGCGTTGGGCACTGGCCTGACCGCTGACTGCACGGAATTGAGCATTGAAGAGGAGAGCGGCCTGCTGCTGCAGACCCGTCCTGCCTTTGGCGGCAATATGATGGCCACCATCAAGACAGCCACCCAGCGTCCCCAGATGGCAACCGTTCGCCCCGGCGTGCTGCCCCTGCCCGAACCTGCAGAAACCACCATTCGGGAACCCATTATGATTCCCTACAATGAGGCTGCAGGCCTGGCCCGGCTGCTCAAGGAAACTGCTATCACTAAGGGCGCTGATATCAGCCAGAGCAAGATCATTGTTGCTGCAGGCAGAGGTATCGGTCAGAAGAAGAACCTGAAGCTGGTGCAGGCGCTGGCAGATAAGCTTGGCGGCCAAGTGGGCGCATCCCGTCCTCTGGTGGATATGGGTTTCTGCCCCTACAGCAGCCAGATCGGTCAGACCGGCTACAGCGTAGCCCCGGATCTGCTCATCTGCTGCGGGATTTCCGGTGCGGTGCAGCATCTGGCCGGTATTGGCGGCGCAAAGAAGGTCATTGCCATCAACACCGATCCCAAAGCACCCATCTTTGCAGTGGCGGATTATCAGATCGTGGGCGATTGCGTCACCGTTCTGGAGCATCTGCTGCAGGAATTGGATAAATAAGCAAAAGAAAAAAGTACCGCTTGGAAAATTCTAAGCGGTACTTTTGCATAATTGGCGTCCGTTGATTTTTCGGCCCATTCATACTATAATGGCAATGAAGACAGAACAAAGGTGATGCTATGTACAAAACCGCGAATGCGTACTATCAGGAAAAATTCGGCTGCAAGGTGTACAAACTGTCGGTGGACGGCGGATTTACCTGTCCTAACAGGGACGGCAGTATTTCCACAGGCGGCTGTATTTTCTGTTCAGCCCTGGGCGGAGGAGAATTTGCCGAACACGGAACGGATATCCCCACCCAATTGGAAAATGCGAAAAAGCGGGTGGCGGCCAAAATCAGCGGCGGAAAATATATCGCGTATTTCCAGTCCTTTACCAATACCTACGCGCCCTATGAGCGTTTAAAAGATTTATTTTATGCGGCGATAACGCCGGATTACATCGTGGGGCTGAATATTGCCACCCGTCCGGACTGCCTTCCCGACAGTACGGTGGAACTGCTGAAAGAATTAAACGAAATCAAGCCGGTGACGGTAGAATTGGGCCTGCAGACATCTAGCGATGCTGTGGCGGAATATTTAGGCCGCGGGTATAAAACCACCGTGTATGCCGATGCTGTGGCCCGGTTGAAGGCGGCAGGGATAGAAGTAATCACCCACATCATTATCGGCTTGCCTGCCGATGACCCGGTCATGACTACAAAGTATGCTGTAGCCAGCGGCACAGATGGGGTGAAATTTCACCTATTGCATATCCTTAAAAATACCCGCCTTGCAGCGGAATATGCACAGGGCAGGGTACAGGCGCTAACCTTGGAAGCGTATGCCAAGGTTTTGAAGGATTGTATTTGTGCGCTGCCCCCGGAAATCGTTGTCCACAGAATTACCGGCGACGGCGCAAAAAAAGACCTGATCGCCCCTCTATGGTCCGCCGACAAAAAGAAAACCTTGAATTTTCTCAACAAATACCTGCAAACTGACAAAAAGGCTTGACCCAACGGGTCAAGCCTTTGCTTGCTATCCGTAGCATTTTTTGCAGGGGGTAAAACCCTGTTGTTCCGCCTGGGATTTGGTAACATGGTCGGGGTTGTCCATACCACTGCAGCTTTTTTTGGAATGATATTTGGTGCCGCCCTTGGTAGGGATCCAAACCATGGTTACCTGCACATAGTCCGGATCGGCCTTGCCGCAGGCGGTACACTTACCATCGGAGAAGGTGTGCCCGGCAGTCAACCCGGAGGTTGCGCCGCAGGTACTGCAGGTTTTGGGCGTAGAGCAGGTAGCCGCCTGCCAGGTGTGGGTATGGACGGGTTCGGTGGCGGTTGTGACGTCTGTAGCTTCGGTTGCAGCCTCTGTTGCTGCGGTGGTTATTGTGGCTTCCGTGATTTCCTCTGTTTCTGCAGCCTGGGTAGCTTCTGTGGATTCGGTCACATTCGTTGCTTCGGTAATTTGGGTGTTCTGACTCTCTGTATTGCTGCTTTGGGTGCTATCGATGCCGGCCTCAGCGCAGCCAAATAACCCGAAACACAGCGTCAGCGCCAAAAAGAATACAAGCAGTTTCTTCGTGGGGATCGCCTCCTGTCGATGGGGGTTATATACGGCTCTTCACAGCGGCGATATGCGCCGGTGTTGTGCCGCAGCAGCCGCCCAAGACTTTCGCGCCCATAGCGGCGCAGTCGGCAACAATTCCCGCAAATTCCTCCGAGCCCATAGGATAAACAGGAATGTTATCCGGGCCGATGGTGGGATTGCCGGCGTTGGGCTTACATACCAGCGGGCCTTTTACATACCGCTTTAAGCGGCTGACCAATCCTGGGGTCATGCTATCTGCCGCCACGCAGTTAAAGCCTACGGCGCAGGCGCCTGCCTGCTCCAGCTCCTGCAGGACAGGGGCTGCGTCCCGGCCGGAAAAGAGGCTGCCGTCGGGCTGCATGGTAAAGGTATAAAGTACCGCGCTGGCGCCTTCCAATTCCGCGGCGGTGAAGATGGCCTCTGCCTCTTGGGGATACATCAGCGTCTCTGCTGCCAGCAGATCTGCGCCGCCTTCCAAAAGGCCGCCGATCTGCACCCGATAATTTTCCACCAGCAAATCGAATTTCTCCGGGTCATAGCTGTCACAGAAAGCTGCCAATGTGGTGAGGTTACCGGCCACCAGTACATCGGGGGCTGCAGACTTGGTCAGCGCTACCAATTGGGCGTTGATAGCCTCTGCCTGCCGGTGGAGATTCACCCGCTCCAAGGCAATTGGCTGGGCCTGAAAGGTAGGGGCGTAGAGAATGTTGCTTCCTGCCTGGGCATATTTCCGCTGCAGGGCAACCAACTTGTCGGGATTGGCTAAGATCCACTCCTCGGTGCAGCAGCCCCGGGGCATACCGGCCTTTTGCAGATTCGAGCCGGTAGCGCCGTCCAGCAGAACGGTTTTTTCAAAGAATGCAGACAGTTCTTTCCGTGTCAGCATAATATCACTTCCTTTGATTTTTATTATAGCCATCCCCCGGAAAAAAAGCAACATAGATTGACGAAGATTGGGAAATCTGTTAGAATAAGAAAAATTTGAATGATAGGAGTGTTTATATGAAAAAATCTGTGTTAAGAGCCTATGCCAATCTGATTGTCCGCTGCGGCGTGAATGTGCAGAAGGACCAGGAGGTCCTCATCTATGCAGAATTGGACCAGCCGGAATTTGTGAAGCTGGTGGTGGAGGAGGCCTATAAGGCCAAGGCAAAAAAGGTTACCGTGGAGTGGAACTACCAGCCTCTGGAAAAGCTCCATGTCCGTTACCAGTCTGTTAAGACCATGGGTACAGTCACCGATTTCCAGAAGGCTCGCCAGCAGCATTACTGTGATACCATGCCTGCCCGGATCCACCTGATCTCCGAAGATCCCGACGGCCTGAAGGGTATGAATACCGCTAAGATGGCCAAGGCCAGAAAAATGAGCTACCCCATTCTCAAGCCCTACCTTGACCAGCGGGAGGGTAATCAGCAGTGGTGTATCGCCGCAGTGCCCGGCGCGGCCTGGGCCAAGAAGGTGTTCCCCGGTGTCCGCACCAGCGTGGCTATCGAGAAGCTCTGGGAGGCCATTGTCTTTACCTCCCGTGTCACCGATGACCCCATCGCCGCTTGGGAAGAGCACAACAAGAATATCCACGCCCGCTGCGACTACCTCAACAGCCTGGGCATCGACAAACTCCACTTTACTGCCGATAACGGCACAGACCTGACCGTGGGTATGATTCCTGAGGCCATCTTCTGCGGCGGCAGCGAAACAAGCCGCCGGGGCATAACCTACAACCCCAACATCCCCTCCGAGGAGTGCTTCATCTCTCCCAAGCGGGGTGAGGCTGAGGGCGTTGTCTATTCTACCAAGCCCCTGTCCTATCAGGGTCAGCTGATTGACAACTTCTCCATCCGTTTTGAAAACGGCAAGGCGGTGGAGGCCAAGGCTGAGGTTGGCGAGGATCTGCTGAACACCATGATCTCTATGGACGAGGGCGCAGCCTATCTGGGCGAATGCGCGCTGGTTCCCGAGAAGAGCCCCATCGCTGAAAGTGGTTTGCTGTTCTACAACACCCTGTTTGACGAAAATGCCGCCTGCCATCTGGCGCTGGGAATGGGCTATGCCGATACCATCCGTGACCACCACAATAAAACCCTGGACGAGTGCCGTGAGCTGGGTATCAACGATTCCATGATCCACGAGGACTTTATGATCGGCTGCGATACCATGAACATCGACGCCATCACCCGGGACGGCAAGGTTGTTCCCATTTTCCGGCAGGGTAATTGGGCATTCTGATTATTTTTTGAAAAAATTAAAAAAAACACTTGCATTATGCCCATACCTGTGTTATGATATCCGGGCGACAAAAGATTGCTTAGGGTTTTTATGCCCTTTTAACTAACGAGAAAGAGGTGAACAATATGAAGGAAGGTATCCACCCCAACTACGAACAGACTACCATTCGTTGTGCTTGCGGTAACGTCTTTACCACCGGCTCTACCAAGAAGGACATCAAGGTTGAAATCTGCTCCAAGTGCCACCCTTTCTATACCGGCAAGCAGAAGCTGGTTGACACCGGTGGACGTGTTGACCGTTTCAACAAGAGATTCAATCTGAAGTAAGAATGAAGTCCGTACTGCTAAAGGCAGCACGGACTTTTTTCTTTTATGTAGCAGGTAAAAAACCTATGTCATTGCGAGGTGGGCGAATGTCCGACGCGGTAATCTCCTGGATTATTCACACACTTTTTGCTGTTTTTTTACACAAAATACTGTGCGAATTTGAAATTTTGTGTTATAATGTAATGTGAGAAACTTTGCAGGAGGACCTATGGAACAGAACTTCGATGAACATAGACAGGAGCGGGCAGTGCTGGTAGGCCTGAATGCCGATTGCTTTACCGCCCAGCAGACCGCCACTGACGAAACGCTGGAGGAGCTGGAAGCATTGCTGGAGACCGCCGGCGGCTTCTGTACGGGAAAAGTCCTGCAAAACCGCCATACCCCCGATGCCCATAGCTTTATCGGCGAGGGCAAGGCCCAGGAAGTAAAAATGCTGGCAGAATTCACCGAGGCCACAATGGTGGTCTTCGATAACGAGCTGTCTCCCGGCCATATCCGTGCGCTGGAGGAGATTTTGGGTGTCACGGTGCTGGACAGAAGCGCGCTGATTTTGGATATTTTTGCCCAGCGGGCCAAGACCCGGGAGGGTCGCTTGCAGGTAGAACTGGCCCAGTATAAATATCTGTTGCCCCGGCTTGCGGGTATGGGTAAATCCCTGTCCCGGCAGGGTGGCGGCATCGGCACGCGAGGCCCCGGTGAAACCAAGCTGGAATCCGACCGCCGGCATATCCGGGAGCGGATCGCAAGATTGCAGACGGAATTGGAGCAGGTGCGACAGGTCCGGGGCGTCCAGCGGGAGCGGAGAATGAAAAACTCCGTGCCGGTGGTGGCCATCGTCGGCTATACCAACGCAGGCAAATCCACCCTTCTGAATCAGTTGACCGATGCGGGAATCCCCGCCAATAACCGTCTGTTTGATACCTTGGATACCACCTCCCGGCAGCTGACGGTGTCCGATAATCTGGATGTGATTTTGTCCGATACCGTTGGCTTTATCGCAAAGCTGCCCCACCATCTGGTGGATGCCTTCCGGGCCACATTGGAGGAGCTGGAGTATGCAGATCTGTTGCTCCATGTGATCGATGCCTCCGACCCCAACCGGGAAGAGCACATCGCCGTGGTGGACAGCCTGATCGGCAAGCTTGCCAAGCCCGGTACAAAGGTGCTGCAGTGCTATAATAAAGCTGACCTGGTCAGCCCCGAGGATATCCCCGTGGGCCAGGATATTGTGAAGATCTCCGCCAAAGAGGGCAGGGGAATGGATGCCCTTTTAAAGGCCATCGAAGATGCCCTGGGCCACAGCCGACACCATATCGTCGTGACCCTGCCGTATGCTATGGGCGGAATGGTGGATACCCTCCATTCCGGCGCCCAGGTGCTGAATGTGGATTACACCGGAGAGGGAATTGTGGTGGAGACTATTGTTGACCCCATTTTGTACGGCAGACTCAAAGAGTATATCACAAAGGAGTGTTAACCCTTGGACGAATATCTGGTACCCACCGGCTACGGTGAGGACGAATTTGTCGAGAAAAAGTCCAGGTTTATCGGCAGAGTGTGGCCTGTGGAAACCGAGGAAGAGGCCCTGGCACGGATCGCGGAAATGAAAAAGCAGCATTACGATGCCACCCATAACTGCTGGGCCTATGTACTGAGGAGCGGCGCTATGCGCTTTTCCGATGACGGCGAGCCCGGCGGCACTGCCGGCAACCCCATGATGATGGTGCTGCAAAAGGAAAATTTGTATAATATCTGCTGCGTGGTCACCCGGTACTTTGGCGGCACCCTTTTGGGCGCCGGCGGACTGGTCCGGGCCTATACCAAGGGCGCCAAGATTGCTGTGGATGCGGCAGGCAAGTCCATCAAGCGGGTGTGGAGCGTACTGTACATACCCTGCCCCTACACCTTTTACGAGCGGGTGAAGCTGGAGGTGGAGGCTTTCAAGGGCGTCATCCGGGACACCCAGTTTGGCGCTGAGGTGGAACTGGAAATTTTGGTGGCCCAGCCTAAGGCACAGGCCTTTTTGGACAAGATTTTGGATATGACCGCCGGTACGGTTGAGGGATTGGAAACCGCGCAGGAATACCGGGCGTTCCCGGTAGGTGAGGGGTGAACGAAATGACATTACGGGAAGAACTGGAAGCATTGGAACATGAGCAGCTGGACCCAAAGGCGGCCTTTGCCGATGAGACCCGGGGCAGACTCCATCCGGAAGCGCCCCGTCAGGAGGATGTGCGTACCGCGTTTCAGCGGGATACGGATAAAATCGTCCACTGTAAGGCGTTCCGCCGGCTGATGCACAAGACGCAGGTGTTTTTGCAGCCGGAGGGAGACCATTACCGCACCCGTATGACCCATACCTTGGAGGTGACCCGGATCGCCCGGACCATTGCCAAGGCATTGAAGCTTAACGAGGATTTGGCCGAGGCCATCGCCATGGGCCACGATCTGGGCCATACCCCCTTCGGCCACGCCGGCGAAGTGGCACTGACCGAAGCTATGGGAGAGCCTTTCCGCCACAATGAGCAGTCCCTGCGTGTTGTGGATCTGCTGGAAAACGACGGCGCAGGCCTGAATCTGACTTACGAGGTGCGTATGGGTATTTTAGGCCACACCGGCCCCCATATTCCCGAAACTTTAGAGGGTCAGATCGTCCGCTGGGCGGACCGCATGGCCTATGTGAATCACGATATTGACGATGCCATGCGGGCAGGTATTTTAAACCGCGAGGACCTGCCCCGGTTTGTTACCAAGACCCTGGGCGCTACCCATTCGGCCCGGATCAATACCTTGGTCTGCGATATGATCACTACCTCCCGGGAGGCAGGGAGCATTGCCCTTTCTCCACAGGTGGAAAAGGCGCTGAACGATCTGCGGGAATTTATGTTCCAGCGAGTCTACCGCAACCCCCTTGCCAAGGCTGAGGAGGCCAAGGCCCGGGAAATGCTCAAATGGCTTTATGAATACTACCATACCCACCCGGAGGCGCTGCCGGCGGACTTCCAACCCCAGATGTCCTTTGAGGGTATGGAGCGTACCGTTTGCGACTATATTGCCGGCATGACCGACAATTACGCCGTGGATAAATATACGGAACTTTTTATCCCAATAGGGTGGCATATCCGGTGATAATGTGCTATAATAAACAATAATTTTCAGAGAAAGGGGAGAAAATCATGGCGTTTCCTGCATCTTTTATTGATGAGCTGGTTGCCCGCAATCCCATTGAGGATGTGGTGGGTCAGTATGTGAGTCTCAAGCGCTCCGGCGCCAATATGTTCGGCCTTTGCCCGTTCCACGGGGAAAAGACCGCGTCTTTTTCTGTCTCCCCGGATAAGGGTATTTGCTATTGTTTCGGCTGCCATAAGGGCGGCGGTGTTATCAATTTTATGATGGAAATTGAGGGGCTGAGCTACCCAGATGCCGTCCGCAACTTAGCCAAACGGGCCGGTATGGAAGTGCCGGAGGACGAGCAGTACCAGAGTCGCTACCGGGCCCAGGAGCGACTGTGGGCGCTGATGAAGGAAGCCGGCCGTTTCTTTAACGAGCGGCTCTATGCCCCGGAGGGCGCAGCTTGCCGGGCGTACATCACCAAGCGGGGTCTTACCAAAAATATCGTGACCCAGTTTGGTATCGGCTATGCGCCGGACTCCTGGAACGCGCTGGTGGATGCTATGCGAAAAAAAGGCTATACCGACCAGGAGCTGCGGGCAGCGGACCTTGTGGGCGAAAAAAACGGCCGCATTTACGACCGTTTCCGCAACCGGCTTATGTTCCCCATTATCGATGTGCGGGGAAATGTGGTTGGCTTTGGCGGCCGCGTACTGGTTCAATCCGAGCCCAAATATCTCAATTCCAATGAAACACTGATTTTTAATAAGCGAAAGAATCTGTTTGGCCTGAACTTTGCCAAAAAGACCAAGCAGCCCAACATCATTCTGGTGGAGGGCAATATCGACGTGGTGACATTGCACCAGTTTGGCTTTGATAACGCAGTGGCCTCCCTGGGCACATCCCTGACAGAAGACCAGGTGACCCTGCTCAGCCGCTATACCGAAGAGGTCATTCTTACTTATGACGGCGACGAAGCCGGCCAGCGGGCGGCCAAGCGGGCCATTCCCATGCTGGAAAAGGCCGGTATCAAGGTCAGAGTCCTGCAGGTGAAGGACGCCAAGGACCCGGATGAATTTTTGCAAAAACTCGGCGCAGACCGCTTTAAGCTGCTGCTGGAGGAGTCTGCCAACCGGGTGGAGTACCAGTTAAATGCCATCCGCAGCAAGTATGACTTGCGGGTGGACGACCAAAAGATCCTCTATGTGCAGGAGTCTGCAGAGCTGATCGCCTCTTTGGACAGCTCTGTCAAGCGGGAGGTCTACGGCGGCCGGGTGGCGGAAGCCGCCGGTATCACACCGGAGGCGATGAAATTAGAGGTGGAGAAGGCCCGTAAACACCGGCAGGCCAGGGAAAAGAAAAAACAGGAGCAGATCGATCTGGCGCCTGTGCGGGCAATGCAGCCCAAGGAGCGGTCCATCCGCTACGATAATGTAAAATCCGCCCTGGCCGAGGAAACGGTCATCGCCCAATCCCTCCGGGAGCCGGCGATGCTGGATACCTGTCGGATGCTCACCGGCAGCCAATTCTCCGTCCCTCTCTTTGGTCGGGTCTTTGACCAGCTGCAGGCCCGGCACGGCAACGGCCTGGAGGTCTCCTTGGCGGTGCTGGAGGACCTGTCCCCGGAGGAGGTCTCTCACATCGCCGGCATCTGCCAGAAGCAGAACGGTCCCGTGAATCAAAAGGCATTTTCTGACTGTGTCAAGCTTATTTTATCGGAGCAGCAGCGCAGGAATATCACCACCGACGATGAACTGATGGCCCTGCGAAACAAGCTGAAAGAAAGCAAGGGAGCGAATATATGACCCTACCTGTTGAACAGGAGATTCCCGTTACCCACGGCCAGGACGAGGTGCAGCAGTACCTGCAGCAGATCCGTACCATTCCCCGGCTGACCCCGGAGGAGGAGCTGGAGCTGGCCAAGGCTTGCGCCGCCGGCGACAGTGATGCCGTCCGGAATATGGTGAGCGCCAATTTGCGTCTGGTGGTATCCGTTGCCAAGGAATACGCCGGCCGTGGCGTGCCGCTGATAGACCTGATCCAGGACGGCAGTATCGGCCTGCTGATCGCGGCAAAGAAATTTGACTATACCCGGGGTAATCGGTTTTCCACCTATGCCACCAAATGGATCCGGCAGGGTGTGAGCCGCAGCGTTTTGAATCACGCGGGTCTGATCCGCGTGCCGGTACATACTGCCGAGCGGATCCGCAAGGTCTTGTCTGCCAGAACGGCCTTGATCCAGGAGTTGGAACGGATACCGGAATTGGAAGAGATCGCCGAAAGAAGCGGCATCTCTCTGCAAAAAGTAAAGGAATATTTGGACCTGCTGCCGGAGGTTGGCTCTTTGGATACCCCTGCCGGGGAGGATGGAGACAGTACCCTGCAGCAGCTGTTGGAGGATCTGCAAGCCCCCCAGCCCCAGGAGGAACTGGTGCGGCGGGAGCTGGAGCAGACCATGAATGCCCTGTTGGGGCAGCTTCCTGCGCGGGAGCAGCTGCTTTTGCGGTTGCGGTTCGGCATGGAAGACGATACCTGCTATTCCTTAGAGGCTATCGGCAAAAAGCTGGAGGTCTCCAAGGAACGGGCCCGCCAGCTGGAGAAGCAGGCGTTGGACAAGCTCCGCAGGCTCGGCGTAGAGATTGGACTGGAGGATTTTCTCGCGTGATGGAATTTACATTTGAACCATCCCCCTGGGAACTGACGTTGATGGCGCTGAAGCCGGGGGATACACTGTATGCAGCCAGATGTATTGCAATGCTGCAGGATCTGTCCGAGGAGGAAGCGGAAGATGCGCTGCTTTCTTTGGACGAGAAACATATCACTCTGAATATTACCGATTTGCCCGTGGATATTGCCTGCGGCGAAGCGGCAGAACGGCTGAAGTGGGAAAGAAAAATAACCCAAACCGGTGATCTGCGCAGCCAGCTGGAGGAAAACGATCCTCTGCGGCTGTATCTGGAAGAAATAAAAAACACGCCGGAATCGGATTGGAAGACACTGGCCCGGCGATATGCCGGCGGTGATGATGAAGCGGCCCAGGGTCTTGTGCAGATATGCCTGCCTTTGGTGGTCAAGCGCGCCTGTGCCGCTACCGGTCGCGGTGTGTTGCTGATGGACTTGATCCAGGAAGGAAATTTAGGTCTGTGGCAGGGTATTCTCAACTACACCGATGGCGATTTTGAAGAACACATCCTTTGGTGGATCGACCAGTACATTTGTAAGGCCATTATTCTGCAGGCCCGATCCGGCGAGGTCGGACAAAAATTTCTGCAGGGCATGGCAGACTTCCGGGATGCCGACCAAAAGCTCCTTGGAGAGCTGGGCAGAAACCCCACCGTGGAGGAAATAGCCGAAGCCATCCATTGCACACCGGCGGAGGCGATGGCCTATGGCGCAATGCTGGACCAGGCAAGAATCCGCCGACAGGTGGACGATCTGCAAAAACCGAAAGAGGAAAACTCCGACGACGAACAATCGGTAGAAAATACCGCCTATTTCCAGATGCGCCAGCGGATTTTGGATATGCTTTCTGCGCTCAATGAACGGGAAGCCAAGCTGCTGACCCTGCGGTTTGGTCTGGAGGGCGGCGTGCCCATGGATCCCCGGCAGGTGGGACAGGCTATGGGCCTGACCGCTGAGGAAGTGACCCAAATTGAAGCAGCTGCATTGCAGAAACTGCGGCAGCAATAAGGAGGATTTTGTTATGGCAAAAACATATGCAATCGCAATTGACGGCCCTGCCGGCGCAGGCAAGAGCACCATTGCCAAGCGCCTTGCCAAGGAGTTGGGCTATTACTATGTGGACACCGGCGCAATTTACCGTACGGTAGCTTATTTTCTGGACCTTCTGGGCGTGAGCCCTAAGGATGCCGACGGTGTGGAGCGTTACATTGACGAGCTGACCGTCCAGATCACCTACGATGAAGAGGGCAAGCAGCACATGATCATGAACGGTATGGATGTGACCGGTGAGATCCGCACCCAAGATATCTCCCAGAAGGCAAGTCTGGTATCTGCCCACGCCGTGGTGCGGGAGGTGCTGCTGGATATGCAGCGGGATGTGGCCAAGGCCCACAATGTGATTATGGACGGCCGTGACATCGGCACTGTGGTACTGCCCAAGGCCGATGTGAAGATTTTTCTCACCGCAACTCCCGAGGTCCGGGCCAGACGCCGTACCGACGAGTTGATTGCCAAGGGCCAGCAGGCGGAGTATGAAGTCGTACTCAAAGAAATTATTCAGCGGGATTATCAGGACACCCACCGGGAAATTGCGCCTTTGAAGATGGCCCGGGATTCCATTAAGCTGGACACCTCCGAGCTGGATATTGAAGGGGTAGTAGCCGCAATGCAGAAGATCATTGGGGAGAAGATCCCTCTATGAGTATCCGTGTAGCTGAAAGCGCCGGCTTTTGTTTCGGTGTCAACCGGGCGGTAGAGCTGGTGGAGCAGGCAGCCGGGGAGGGGAAAACCGTCCGTACTTTAGGGCCGATCATCCACAACCGCCACGCAGTATCCCGTTTCCTGGAAATGGGCGTGGAGGTGATTGATTCCCCGGAGCAGGCCCAGCCCGGCCAGACGGTGATTATCCGTTCCCACGGTGTGACCCGGGCTGTGCAGGAAGCGCTGGAAGCAAGGGGCGCGCAGGTGGTGGACGCCACCTGTCCCTTTGTCAAGCGGATCCACGGCATCGTCAGCCGCGCAGAAGCCGAGGGAAGACTGCCTGTGATTATCGGCACCCGCACCCACCCGGAGGTGGAGGGAATTGCCGGCTGGTGTACCGACTGCAAAATTTTCGAAAACGCCGAAGAGTTGGCCCAATGGGCAAATTCCGGCAAAATCCCCCTGGATTTTCCCATCAGTATGGTCTGTCAGACCACTTCTACGGAATCTTTGTGGAAATCCTGCGAAATTTTTGCAAAAAAGGTGTTTACTAATCTGAAAATTTTTGATACAATATGCAAAGCTACTGAATTCCGACAGAGCGAAGCGGCAAACTTAAGTAAAGTATGTCAGGCCATGGTCGTTGTAGGTGACACCCACTCTTCCAACACAGGCCGCCTTGCAATGATCTGTCGGGAGCACTGCGGACGGGTAGCTCTGGTGGATAACGCATTGGAGCTGGAGCCTGGATTTTTCCGTGGTGTAAGTGATGTTGGAATCACTGCCGGCGCATCGACACCGGCGTGGATTATAAAGGAGGTCAACAAGACTATGAGCGAAATTATGAATGTTGAGACTGTACAGGAGGAAAACTTTGAGGAACTCCTTGAGCAGTCCATCAAGACTTTAAATACAGGAGACAAGGTTCTTGGTATCGTAACCGGTATTGGTGCTACAGAAGTCCAGATCGATCTGGGTACCAAGCATGCCGGCTATATTCCGTATGACGAAGTCAGCGCAGACCCCACTGTGAAGCCCGAGGATGTTCTGAAGGTTGGCGACGAGATCGAAGTGTTCGTCGTTCGCGTCAATGATCAGGAGGGTGTTTGCCAGGTTTCCAGAAAGAAGCTGGAAGGCATGAAGGTTTGGGACGAGATGGCTACCTGGTGCGAAGAGAAGACCACCGTGGAAGGCACCATCACCGAAGAGAACAAGGGCGGCCTGGTTGCTACTGTTAAGGGCATCCGCGTCTTCATCCCCGCTTCCCAGTCCGGCATTGCCAAGGGTGGCGACATGACCGGTATGGTAGGTCAGGCTGTTCAGCTGAAGATCACTGAGGTCAACCGCGCACGCCGTCGTGTCATCGGTTCTATCCGCGCT
>JAFVVI010000036.1 GCA_017502265.1 Oscillospiraceae bacterium | reverse complement strand
GCGGAATATCCCGTCGGTGGTGGACGGGGATAAGGAATCCCGGCACAGTATCATTCTTGCAAAAAGCACCCCCGCCAAAAAGTACGGGATTCATACAGGAGAGCCGTTGTTTCAGGCACTGGAGAAATGCCCGGAGCTGACGGTGGTGCCGCCGGACTATGGACTGTATGTAGAGGCGTCCCGACACTTTGTGGAGCTGCTGCGGCAGTTCAGCCCCCTGGTGGAGCAGTATTCCATTGACGAGGCTTGGGTGGATATGACCGGCACGGAGCGGATTTTTGGCTCGCCACGGCTGGCAGCGGAGAAAATGCGGGAACGGATTTGGAACGAACTGGGATTTACTGTCAATGTGGGAATCTCTACCAATAAGATTCTTTCCAAAATGGCCGGCGATTTTGAAAAACCTAACAAAGTACACACCCTGTTTCCTGAGGAGATGGAAAGCAAAATGTGGCCATTGCCGGTGCGGAATCTGTTTTTGGTTGGAGAAGCCACAGAACGCAAACTGAAAAGTTTGGGAATCTATACCATTGGCGATCTGGCAAAGACGGATGTGGAAGTGCTGCGAAAACGCCTGGGAAAGCACGGAGAGACCATCTGGCACTTTGCCAACGGGCGTAACGCGGATATGGTAATGCCGGTACCTGCGGAGAATAAAGGGTACGGAAATTCCGTTACCACGGCCCAGGATGTGGTCAGCAGGGAAATGGGTCACCGGGTGCTGCTGAGCCTGTGCGAAACCGTGGCGATGCGTATGCGCAAAGACGGCAAAAACGGCAGCTGTGTGACGGTCCATCTGCGTACTGCTGATTTTAACAGCTTTTCCCACCAGTTGCAATTGCACGGCGCTACCAATATCACATCGCAGCTGTTTAAGGCCGCCTGCCGTGCTTTTGATGAGGCCTGGGACGGGCAGACACCGCTGCGGCAATTGGGTGTGCAGGTGACAAAACTGAGCCGCGAGGCCTATCAGCAGTATGACCTGTTTTCCGGGATTAGTCCTGTTCGGTATGAGCGAAAGCTGCGATTGGATGAAACTGTAGATGCGCTGCGGGATCGGTTTGGGGAATCCATCATCCGGCGCGCCCAATTCTCCCAGGAACCGGATGCCCATATGACCGGCGGTTTGGATAAGGCCCGCCGTACCGGCGTGACCAAACCTGTACCAAAAGAATTTTAGCGCAAACAATATCCTGCACTTAACGGTGTGGGATATTTTGATATAGGGGTTGTAAAAGAGATATGCTATTATTATAATAAACACAGTAAGAATAATGGATCTCTGCAAAAGGAGGATATTTTATGAACTTTTATGAGATAGCCCGGACCCGGCAGTCCTGCCGAAATTATGATGCTACCCGTCCGGTAGAGGAAGAAAAAATCACAGCGATTCTGGAAACGGCCCGGCTTTCACCCTCTGCCTGTAATGGTCAACCCTATCATTTTACCGTCTGTCAGGGTGAAACAGCAAAAACGGTCGCCAAGGCCACTATGGGTATGGGGATGAATAAATTTGCTGCCGATGCACCTGTATTAATCGTGATTTCCGAAAAGCCATATGTGAAATCGGCCGCTTTGGGCGCAAAAGTCAAAAGTAATGACTACCGTTCTATAGATATCGGTATTGCGGCGGCTTATATTACCGCAGAGGCCTGCGATCAAGGGTTGAGCACCTGTATTTTGGGCTGGCTGGATGATGCAAAGATCCGAGAAATCTGCCATTTGGATGGTGCTGTGCGTCTGGTTATCACTGTAGGCTATGCAATGGAAGAAGATAAGCTGCGGGAGAAAAAACGCAAGTCCATAGAGGAACTTGTCAGCCAATTATAAATTGTAACCCCCGGCACAGTTTTCTGTGCCGGGGGTCGTTGCGTTAAATCTTAGTTGTGATTATTTTGCAAAATCCAGAAGCTTCTGTGCATCCAGCTTGTCATAACCGGCGATAAAGCCTGCCAGCTCCTTGGCAATCTGCTTAGCACCACCAACGGAGTTGCTTTCGATGTTCAGAGGCAGCAGGGGATCATGGAGGGATAGCCGCAGCAGGAACCAACCATTGCCGTGAGCTTCGTCCAGATTCACACGGACACCCTCGTAATTGCTGGGCGCCAGACTCCAGCCTGCCTGCTTTTCAGCAAAGGCAGTCAGCTCGTCAATGACCTGCTGGCCATATGCCTTGAAGTCCTCTAAGAGAATGTTCATACGGAACTCCACGCTCTCAGCAGGCTCTTCTAGGGTGGCGATAAGGGATTCCAGAGTGTAGCCTTCCTTTTTGCCGCGAGCCAGCTCAATCAGCAGCTTGGTTACCAGGTATGCGCCGTCGTCCAGGAAGTAATTTTCTTTCAATGCGCCGTGGCCAGAGGTTTCGATAGCCAGCTGGCTGTCCTGACCTTGATCGTTCAGGCGAATGGACTCATTGATGACATTCCGGTAGCCTCTCTTGAAGCGGTGGTGAATACCGCCCTTTTCTTCGATGAACTTAGCAAGGCCGGTGGAGGTGATGGAGTCGGTAACGATGGTGGTGCCGGGGTACTCACGAAGCAGAATAGCGGCCAGCATGGCGATAATTCTGTTTCTGTTCAGCTCGCTGCCGTCGGACAGAACTGCGCCGGCGCGGTCCACATCGGTATCGAAGATAATACCCAGATCCGCCTTGGCAAGCTTCACAGATTCCGTGATGGCTTCCATAGCTTTCTTGTCTTCGGGGTTGGGAATATGATTGGGGAAGCTGCCATCGGGATCCAGATAGCGGCTGCCCTCGGTGTTAGCGCCCAGAGGCTTGAGCACCTTGTCCACATAGAAACCGCCTGCGCCGTTGCCTGCGTCTACCACAATGCGGAAACCCTCCAGAGGTTTCTCATCGCCGGTAGCGGCGCGGATCTTATCGGCAAGGATCTTAGCGTATGTATCCATGAATTCGCCCTTGACCAGCTCACCGCCTGCCAGATCGGTCTTTTCGTCACTTGCGGCATAGGTAAGGATCTGCTTGATATCGCCCTTCTCCAGTCCGCCTTCAGCGGTGAAGAACTTAAAACCGTTGCGGTTGAAGGGGAGATGGCTGGCGGTGATCATCACAGAGCCGTCAAACTGATAGCCCTCGGTAACGGTGGACATAAACATAGCGGGGGTGCTGGCCATGCCGAAATCGGTAACCTTGAGACCCTGTTCTACCATAGCCTGGCAGATCCAGCCGCACAGCGCTTCACCGGACAGACGGGAATCGCGGCCAACGGCAACACGCAGCTCGCGCTTTCCGGTCTTGTTCATTAACCACAGGGCAAAACCTCTGCCGATGTTCTTACAAACTGTTTCTGTGAGATTCACGGACTGACCTTCGATACCCTCCAGAGCAACACCTCGAATATCACTGCCGTTTTGCAATTTCATATAATCCATAAGAATACCTCCTAATGTAAAACATATGATGGGGGTATTATAGCATAACTTCTCCTTATAATCAATGGAATATTGCAGAATCAATTATAATATATGTGTTATAGTAGACTAATTTAGAATATTATAAATGGTAATTGACAATCCAAATCTACAGGCATATAATGGAACGAAATTGGTCGCAATCAGCGATAATAATTGGAGGCAAATGAAAATGAATGCGTATGTTCAAAGTGTAATTGAAAATGTGCGGAAAAAGCACGGCAACGAGCCGGAGTTTGTCCAGACTGTGGAAGAGGTTCTGACCTCTGTTGCGCCCATGGTGGATAAGCACCCGGAGTACGAAAAGGCTGACCTGCTGAACCGTATGGTTGAGCCGGAGCGTATGTTTACATTCCGTGTTGTGTGGACCGATGACAACGGTCAGACCCACACCAACATCGGTTACCGCTGCCAGTTTAACGGCGCCATCGGCCCCTACAAGGGTGGTCTTCGTTTTCAGCCCAATGTTACCCCCAGCATTATTAAGTTCCTGGGTTTCGAGCAGACCTTTAAGAACAGCCTGACTGGCCTGCCTATGGGCGGCGGCAAGGGCGGTTCCGATTTTGATCCCGCCGGCAAGTCTGATGCTGAAATTATGCGTTTCTGCCAGAGCTTTATGTCCGCGCTGTACCGCTACATTGGCCCGGACATCGATGTTCCCGCCGGTGATATGGGTGTGGGTGGCCGTGAGATCGGCTATCTGTACGGCCAGTACCGCCGCCTGAAGGGCGTATGGGAGAATGGCGTGCTGACCGGTAAGGGCTTTAGCTATGGCGGTTCTCTGATCCGTCCCGAGGCAACCGGCTACGGTGCTATCTATTATCTGCAGGAAGTGCTGGCCCACGAAGGTGATACCATCGAGGGCAAGCGGATCGCCATTTCCGGCTACGGCAATGTGGGCTGGGGCATTATGAAGAAAGCAGCCGAGCTGGGCGCAAAGGTTACATATTTTGCCGGTCCTGACGGCTACATCCACGATCCCGATGGTGTTGTGGGTGAGAAGCTGGACTACATTCTGGAAATGCGCGCCAAGGATCCTATGCACTGCAAGCCCTATGCCGATAAATACGGTGTGGAATTCGTGCCCGGTGAAAAGTGCTGGGGCGTTAAGGATGTGGATGTTTATATGCCCGCTGCTACCCAGAACGATGTGCGTATGGAGCAGGCTGAGAAGATCGCTGCATCCGGTGTCAAGTACTACATCGAGGTCGCCAATATGCCTACTACAAATGATGCATTGGATTTCCTCCGTGGGCAGAAGCATATGATTGTTGCTCCCTCCAAGGCAGTAAACGCCGGTGGTGTTGCCGTTTCCGGTCTGGAAATGAGCCAGAACTCTGAGCGTCTTGTTTGGACTGCCGAGGAAGTTGACGAAAAGCTCAAGGGCATTATGAAGGTCATCCACCAGATGTCTGTTGACGCTGCTGAGGAATACGGCTTGGGCTACGATCTGGTTGCCGGCGCTAACCTGGCAGGCTTCAAGAAGGTTGCCGAGGCAATGATGGAGCAGGGAATCTTTTGATAAAATAGAATGAAAAGCAGCCCCGTGAGGGGCTGCTTTTTTATTCATCAAGGCTTTGAAATTTGCTGTCCATAAAGAAGTATGCGGCCACATATTCAATGAAAGCGACAAGCAAAAATACAGTATCAATGAGCGCAATGGCATTGACAACCCGAACACTCAGTTCCGGCAGCATCACCATCAGAATCAGGCTGATGAACAGGACTGTTGTGCAGATCTTTCCGCTGATGAGCGCGCCTTTGAGCATTTTCTTTTTCCGAAGCCGCAAACTGCCTGCGATCAACTGGAAACTCTCCTTCAGAACAAATAGCGCCATAACATATTGCAGTACTTTGTACCGCACCGTCAGGCACAAAATCAGTGTAAATTGGGTAGCTTTATCGGCTAATGGATCCAGCACCTTGCCGAGAGAGGTTATCATATTAAAATGTCTTGCAATTTTTCCGTCAATCAGATCTGTAAGACAGGACACGGTTAAAATTCCTGCAGCCAAAATATAATCCGTTGTATCTTCTGCGTTCAGATAAATGGCCACATATACAGGAATCAAAAGCAGTCTGAACAGACTTAAAAGATTGGGAATGGTAAATATATCTTTTTTCCAGTCTTTCACAAACATACAGAACCTTCCTCCGGGGATATTGATACCGTCTATTATTATATGCCGTTTTTTAGACTGAATCAAGAGAAAAGTAAATATGTTATAAAAATTTAAAAATTTGGTAATGCAGCCTGTCGGTGGGCACTTAATGTAAACTGTCTTGCAAGATATTTCCAAGTAACTCTGTCCAGCTCACCGGTTGGTGGCAGCCCGGCCAAGAGCTGAAATGCAGCCAACGCTTCGCTGGTTGGATCGTCCAGTATACCGTTGTGATCCGGTTTGGTGATGCTTGGGTTTTCAG
>JAFVVI010000035.1 GCA_017502265.1 Oscillospiraceae bacterium | reverse complement strand
GTTGGTAGAGCAACTGACTCTTAATCAGTGGGTCCCGGGTTCGAGTCCCTGAAGGTGCACCAATGGCCCATTGGTCAAGTGGTTAAGACAGCGGCCTCTCACGCCGTTAACATCGGTTCGAATCCGGTATGGGTCACCAAGAAAACTACTTGACTGTTTATAAAGTCAATGATATAATGCAATAGCGATTAAGGGTTAAAGCCTTTAATATAGTTCGTGTTGATTGCGATGAGGGTCCACCTGTTCCCATCCCGAACACAGAAGTTAAGCTCATTTGCGCCGACAATACTTGGCGGGCGACTGCCTGGGAAGATAGGTAACGCGAACACAAACCTCCACTCGAAAGGGTGGAGGTTCTTTTATGGCCGCAAGTGCCCCCCCGGACACTTGCGGATGGAATGACAATACTTAGCCTACCCGGGAAGATAGGTAATGCCAACACAAAGACCGCACTACTTTGGTAGTGAGGTCTTTGTTTTATAAATTGAACAGTCGGATTTGCAGTTATGAGCCGATTTGTTAGAATAAAGTGTTATTTAATAATAGTAAATATTCAGTAACGGGGGGTTGTTGCAAATAATCGGAAAAATGGTAAAATTGTTACAGAACTATAAGGAGTGTTGCATGCATATGTCTAAGAAAATTTTATGTTTGCTGTTGGCTGTGGCTTGTGTAATGTCTATGGCACTGACCGGTTGCGGCAAGAAAGAGGATCCCGCAGGTTCTACCGGCGCAACGGAACAAACAAACGCAACCGGCTCTGTAGAGCAGAACAATACAGAATCTACCACGGAGTCTACCACCGATTCCAATAACGGTTCTGGCGGCAGTTCCGATATCCGTCCTAGTGTGGATTCTACCGGCTCTGACACGATACTGCCTACGAACACGGCGTGGAAAGAAGACGGCGTTCTGAAGATCCTCACCATCGGCAATAGCTTTTCTGTGGACTGTATGGAATTTGTGTATCAGATTGCCAAGGCTGCAGGTGTTGAAAAAATCAAGCTGGGCAATTTGTACATCAGCGGCTGTTCCCTTGAAAAGCATTTAACAAACGCGCAATCGGACGGCAAGGCCTATACTTTTTATACAAATGATTCCGGCAAGTGGGTGGCCAACAAAAATTATAAAATGTCCACTGCGATCAAGGGCGATAACTGGGACTTTGTTTCCTTCCAGCAGTCCAGTGGCAGCAGCGGCAAGGCGGATACCTATGATTCGCTGAATCAACTGCTCCCCATTGTAGAAGGTTATTGCACCAATAAAAATGTGGAATTTATGTGGCATATGACCTGGGCATACCAAGGCGATTCCACCCACAGCAGTTTCCCTGACTACAATTCCGATCAGATGGTAATGTACAATGCAATTGTGGATGCGGTGAAGACCCGCATTGTACCAAACGAAAAGGTCACTCGCATCATTCCCAACGGCACTGCTGTGCAAAATGCCAGAACCTCCTACCTGGGTGACACCCTGACCCGGGACGGTTACCATATGTCCAAGGATAAGGGCCGTGTGCTGGCAGGTATTACTCTGGTGGCTGCAACTGCGGGTATTCCCTGGGATACTATTGACCTATCCGGTGTTTGTTCCGATGCTTCCTTTGTGAAGGTTGCTTTGGAAAGCGCAAGGAACGCTGTGGCGACGCCCTTTGGCGTAACCGAATCTGTCAATGTCAAAAAGGACGAGGAAGATAAAAAGGATAACGAAGATACCAAGGATCCTGTGGTTTCCGAAGATTCCATTGATTTCTCCCAATATAATAACCTGACCTTGACTTTGCACAAGAACGAGTACTGGAACTCCACTAAGGGTGCGACCTTGTCCGGTGGAACAGATACCGCAGAAAAGTACTTTGCAACCGATACATTTACCAAGGAGACCCTCCCGGTGGGCTCTGTGATCGTTATTGCGGACGGCTGGAAATACCGTCCGGAAGCCTGGAAGGGAACGGCTAAGACCAGTTCCTCCAAGCGTCCCGCAGAAGTGTCTGCAAAGATCGTGATGGTCACCGATGCTTGGTGGGGCGAATGGACCACCCGGGCCTTTAATATTGCTAAGAAGAATGGCGATGCCCTGACTGACTACACGCCGGAGCAGATTTCCGAAGTTTTCCAAATCTATTTCCCGAAGAGCTAATCAAAAACACGCCGCTGAATGCGGCGTGTTTTCGCATTACAATTGCAAAGTAATTTTCCTTGTGATATAATCACGGAAAAGGAGGGGAAAGTATGAAAAAAGAGACATTGACAATGGAAGCTATCCGCTGCGATTTACGGAAGAAGATCCGCGCAAATATAATCGGCGGGGTAGTGTGCGCTGTGTTTTTTGCTTTGTTTGTCTGGTGCTTAGTGGCTGTGGCAATAGATGGCTTGAAATGGTATAAGCCGTTCTTTGCTACTGTAAATACATTGTTTTTTGCGATTTTGCCTCTGTTGTTTTTGTATGAAACAATAGCGAGCATGGTGGAGGTTCGCAATCTGCGTTCCCTAAACAAAAGGCCTGGCAGTATTGTGAAGGACCGGTTGGTGGGCAAGGAGGTTAAGGAACATCTTTATCGGTGGCGTTACTATGAGACCTGTCATCTGCGTTTTGCCAGCTACGGGGAATATACGATCCCGGGGATGAGTCACGAATGGAGTGATCTGTATTATATGGACAGCAGCACTGTTTATATGTACGCAGAGTGGGATGATGAATTTTATCTGGTGCTGTCCAAACCCCACACCGGCAAGATCCTGCTGGCATACAATACCAAAATGTTTGACTATCAACCGCCCCAGCTGTGATTCTTTGCAACATACCACCCATGGAGAAAATAAAATCAGCGACCTCTCTGGTAAGGGGTCGCTGATTTTGTTATACATTTTCTGCTGCCAGGATGGCTTCTTTATCTTTCTGCGCTGCCCGGATCACAAATTGATATCCGATAGCAACCACGGCGATCAGTACAGCAAAGAACCAAAAGCAGGGCCGATAAGTGCCAAAGGTATCAAAGTAGAGATCGCCTAAGGGAGAACCCAGGCACAGACCCAGAGAGTTCATAGCCATAAAAATGCCCAATACCTTGTTGTAGGATGCAGAACCAAAAAGATCATTGCTGAGCAGGGGCAACATTACGGTTTCCAAGGGCGTAGCGATCGTGACCAATACGGAGGCGGTGATCGTCAAAACCATTCCAATAATGGAGTTGGTGAGAACGGCTTTTATTGCAAAGGCAATGATGGCCGCCACCTGGCACATCGCCAGGGTAAAACGCAGACCCTTTTTGTCATAGACCGTGCCTACCAGGATTTTGGTGCCAGTCAGACACAGGGAGGATACGGTAGCGCTGGTGGCGATAAAACTGGGGGACATGCCCAGATCGGTTATGTACACAACGCTGATGCTACCGATGCTTTGCAAGCTGATGCCGGTGAGAAACACCATGGCTGCAGCGGCATAAAAATAGGGCTTCTTTTTCACTGTTTCGTAGGGGATACCTGTCCACATAGCGCCTTTGGGTTTCTTCTTTGCGGTGGTGGTCTGTACCACAGGGCCGTCTGCAGGGTGTTCCCGCAGGAAGATCATAATTACGATACCGATGGCCAGAGCAATCACAGCTGACAGAAGATACGCCTTGCGGTAACCAAAGGTCTCGCCGTTGTTGATAATGGGAGAAATGATTTGCGCTGCAATAGCGCCTCCGATACCGTTGGCAGACATCACAATGCCGGTATATTTACCGATATCCTGATGGAACCAGCGCCGTACGATGGTGCCGGCCATGGTACTGCCCACAAAGACAATACCCACACCCCACAGAGCGCCGCCGATATATAGGTGATAAAACTCAGTGGCGTAGGCTCGGATCACCACAGAGCCGGTCAGGCTTATTAAGCCGATACATACCATCTTTTTGATGCCAAACCGATTGACCAGAGCGCCGAAGTACAGGGCGGTGACCACCTGTACCACATAGCGAATGCTTGTAGATAGGGAATAAACGCTGCGCTTAATATTCAGCGCCTCAGTAACAGCCTTTGTGTACAGGCCTACGTTGCTGCTGCAGAAGCCGAGACAGAGAAACTCCATCAGAAAACAGACAATCAGCACGACCCATTTATAGTCCAACCGGGATTTTTTTAGTGTCATTGCAACCAATACCTTTTCTTTGTGATTCTACCACAGTATACCACCAGAAAGTGGTTAAGGCAATTAGCAAAAGTTTATCTGTGCATAATATAGACTTAATGCAGATCCCGATAGAATTCCGTAGCAAAGTCCCGGAAGGCTTTTTCCTCGTCGCTCAGCGGCCGGTCCTTCCGCCAGTAGAGCCGCGCATTCCACGGGCCAAAGGGATCAATCAAGGGAATGTAGCGAATATTGGGCAGGGCCATATAGCCGGGGTGCTGGGAGAAAAAGGAAACACCCTGGTTTTGGGTCACCATCCTTTGGCGGACCTGGAAAGAATTGAAATTATCTGTGGGGAAAGGAAGGTTGTGCAGCTCGAAAAGCTGTTGCAGCCGTACATACATGGATGCGCTGGGCATAGGCAGGAAGATCCGCTCGTTCATCAGCTCGCGGATATCCAGCACATCTTTTTGTGCCAGGGGGTGGTCCTTATGGAGCATAACAGTGGGGATTGCCTGAAACAGAAAGATACTGTCCAGCTTATCCTCATAGGCCGGCGGGATATCACATTCATGGGCCAGCAGAAAATTATGCTGGGAAGAAAAGCCGTTTTCCGCAAGTTCCGAAATGGAAGTACCGGAACAGGAGAGGGTATACTTGGAAAATTCGGCCGTAAAGGAAGCGATGAGATTGACCCACATTAGGGAGTTGATGCTTACCAGAGAGATGTGAGGGCCTTGGTGCAGCATGCTCTGATGCAGCTCCTGCTTGGCGCTTTCCAGATTGGCAAAGACCTGATTGACATACTTCAGAAGAATCTGCCCCTGGGCATTGAGGGTGATCCGATTGCTGGTCCGGTCAAAAAGCTTCATACCCAGCTCCTTTTCCAGCCGGGAAATGGATGTGCTCAACGCCGGCGCGGAGATAAATAACGCTTCCGCTGCATCGGATATTTTGCCGATGGCGGCCACGGTCTTAAAATACTTCAGTTGTTGTAATTCCATAGGTATGACCTCCCAATAAGGCCATTATAACCCAAGTGTGCATAAAGTGCAAGTAAATCTGAAAGGAAAGCGACCCTTACTGGACACGGAACGAAATATGTGCTATAATGGACAAAATTATGAGAAGTGAGGGATTTTTTATGCCCAAAGTGATATTTCAGTTAGAAGGCGCAGGCGCGGTAGAGATGACCTGCAACCCGGGGGATAACCTGCTGGAGCTGGCCCGCCGGGGCAATGTGGCCATCGATGCCCCCTGTTCCGGTAACGGTTCCTGCGGCAAATGCCGGGTGAAGCTCCTGGAGGGTGAACTGGAGACCATTCCCTCCCGGCACATTACGCCGGAGGAATTTGAAGCCGGCTGGCGTCTGAGCTGCAACTGCAAGGTGATAGGGGACTGCACTGTGCTGGTGCCGGATATTGCCTCGGCTTATCAAAGCAGAATGAAGACCGCGGATCTGTCTTCTCCCGAAGAAGTGGCGATTTTTGAAAGCGCCAAGACAGAGATGGAGACCGAGGGTAACCTGCCCTATACCAACTGCTTTTGCGCTGTGCAGGTGGAGATGGATGCCCCCTCCGAGGCAGATACTATGCCCGATAACGAGCGGCTAACCTGGGCCGTCCAGTCCGTGGCAGAGGTAGACACGGTCAAAATTCCCTATACGGTTATGGTGAAATTGGCCGCTACCCTCCGGGAAAACGATTACCGTGTGTGCGTCAAGGGTGAAAAGAAAGACGGTGTGTTTACCTGCATGGAGATCGGCCCGTATGATGACACGAAATTGGTGGGTTGCGCCATCGATATCGGCACGACTACCGTTTCTATGGTACTGGTGGATTTGATCAGCGGCGAGATTTTGGCAAAGGGTTCTTCCGGAAACGGCCAGATCCGCTACGGCGCGGATGTGATCAACCGCATCATCGAATCCTCCCGCCCCGGCGGCAAGAAAAGACTGCAGGATGCCATCGTCAAAGAGACCCTGACTCCCATTATCGCCAACCTGTGCAAGGCTGCGGATATCAGCGCCCGCAGTATTCTGCGGCTTTCTATCGGCGCCAATACGACGATGAACCACCTGCTGGTGGGCGTGGATGCCGACCCCGTCCGTATGGACCCCTACATCCCCAGCTTCTTTGCCTGGGAGGGCTTGACGGCGCAGGATTTGAAGCTGCCGGCGAATCCTTTGGCACCCATCATCATTGCTCCCAACATCGGCTCTTATGTGGGTGGCGATATCACCGCTGGTACATTGGCCACTATGATGTGGGACCGGGACGAGATGACCTTGTTTATCGACCTGGGAACAAACGGCGAGATCGTCTTCGGTAACCGCGACTTTTTGATGTCCTGCGCCTGTTCTGCCGGCCCTGCCTTTGAGGGCGGCGACATTTCCTGCGGTATGCGCGCCACGGATGGCGCCATTGAGGCGGTGACCATTGACAAGGATTCCATGGAGCCCACCCTCACCATCGTGGGTGATGCCGGGCAGAAGCCTGTGGGTATCTGCGGTTCCGGTATTATCGATATTATTTCGGAATTGTTCCGTTGCGGTATTATCAATGCCCGGGGCCTCTTTGCCCGGGAGGGCAGCCGGGTGGCCCGGGATGCCCACGGTATGGGTAGATACATTTTGGCAACGGCTGCTGAGAGTGAGACCGGCCGGGAAGTATCCATCAACGAGGTGGATATCGATAATTTTATCCGAGCAAAGGGCGCGATCTACTCCGGTATTGACACCCTTTTGCAGTCTGTGGATATGACGCCCGATTGCATTGAGCGGGTGGTGGTTGCCGGCGGTATCGGCAGCGGTATCAATATGAAAAACGCCATCAACATTGGTATGCTGCCGGATGTGGAGTTGGACAAGTACCACTATATCGGCAATTCCAGCCTGACAGGCGCTTACGCTATGGTAATGAGTGACGCGGCCACCGACAAGTGCCACGAGGTGGGCGCCAATATGACCTACCTGGAACTGTCCACCTACCCCGGGTATATGGATTCCTTCGTGGCGGCCTGCTTCCTGCCCCACACCGACGCCAGCCTCTTCCCCAATTCTGTCCAGGAGATGTAATATGCAGATTGAAAATCATAAAGAAGAAGTGCCTTTTGCTCACTATGTGGAAAAATTCCGGGATGCAGATCCTGTGGATGTTACTGCCCGTCTGGCGGATGTACAGTGGAATGGCAAGGATTTTACTGTAAAACTGCTGGGCCGGGAATTTGCGGTTTCCCACCCGGAATATGCCATTGACGCTGCCGACGGTGGCCCCATTCCGCCCCTGCCGACGCAGACCTTTTTGCTCCGGTATCTGCTGGAATGCAGGGATGTGGCGTGGACGGGTGCGTGGAAGACTTTCCGGGAGATGCCCTGGGGGGAACTGTACATCAAACCCTATACCGGGCGGGTGCTGACCCGGGCGGCGTTTACCTTCGGCACCCGGCTGGATGCTTTCCGGGCAGCTGCCGAGAAAATGGGCGCAGAGCCTGTGTCCCACGGCGATGCTGGCTACCTGTTTGAACTGGTGGGCGGCTATAAGATGCAGATCTTAGCCTGGGCCGGTGACGAGGAATTTCCGCCCAATGCACAAATCCTGTATTCCGACAATTTTGCCGATGGCTTCGCCGCTGAAGACCGTGTGGTGGCCGGTGATATTCTCATTTCCACCATCAAGGCCAATATGTAAAACAAACCCCACCTGCACAAGGTGGGGTTTGTTCTGTAAAATCAACGCCTTTCCGTTCTTTCCAATAGGTGAGGGCGTCCGCGATGACCCCCTCCGGCAGGTCAAAATATTCTGCCAGCTGCCACAGCTCCGCGCAGCCTTCCCGGAAGGCAGTGCGGAAGGCGTCCTCCGTCAGGTAGTTTTCTGTGACCCAGCGGGCGGCGCGGTATTCGCTGCGTTCCACCAGCTCGTAGGGACTGTCCACCTTGTGCAGGGCGCCGGTGGCGATGTGCCCAAGCTCGTGGCAGCATATGCCCCGCAAAAGCCGGGTGGAACGGATCTTGGTAAAATCCAGAAACACCGCATAAAAGCCCTGATCCCGTACAGTCGCGCCCGGTTGTGGACAACCGGCATAGGGGATCACATCTACATGGTTTGCCTTGCAATAATCGTAAAAATCCGAAATCTCAAACACCTTTAGTTCCTCTGGTTTGCTGCCCGCCTTTCCCGCATCAGCCGGACCATGTCCCGGACAGTTTCCTTGTCTTCTTCGTCAAGTTCCTTATATTCGCCGTAAAATGCCACATCCACCTGCTCCAGCAATTCGTCCGTTTCCTGTCCCAACAGATAGCCCACAGATACGCCAAAAAAGCCTGCGATTTTCTGCGCGGTCTCAGCGTTAACGGTTTTCTTGCGGCCCATCTTCAGGTCGGTCATCAAACTGCGGCTGATGCCCAGCTCGTTGCACAGGCGGCCGGGGCGGATTCCTTTTTCCTCACAAAGGGACTGGATTCGATCAAACAGGCTTTCCATAGCGTTACCTCGTGTATCAGATTTCCGGAAAGTACGCTTCCGGGTACAAAATCAAGGGTTTATCTACATTTTAGTACACGAACAAGTACTTGTCAACACCTGTTGTCGAAATTTGTCGAAAAATATTTACAGCTGCCTCTTTTGAGGACGGATCCAGTATAAACGATAAATGGTACAATATAGCGGACTTAATGGCGACAAAACGTGACGGAACTTCCTCTGCTTCGGCAGAAAATAGCCCTTGACAAAGTGCGCGCTGCGTGCTACAATATACAGGCACTTAGGGAAACCCTCTGTGCAGCTTCATATCGCGGAGTAGAGCAGTTGGTAGCTCGTCGGGCTCATAACCCGGAGGTCGTAGGTTCGAGTCCTGCCTCCGCAACCAACATTGCGAACCTAAAAAGATATCGGTTCGGAAAACCCAGAAACCACAACGGTTTCTGGGTTTTTTCGTGCCATTTTTCAAGGTGGAATTCAAAAGATATCATTTCC
>JAFVVI010000034.1 GCA_017502265.1 Oscillospiraceae bacterium | reverse complement strand
TCCGGTTCCAGATTCAGATGGTGGATCTAGGCTCGTTACTACGGCTGAAGAGCTCGAATATGCAACGGTCTTAGATTGACCGGTAAATGATATTGCATAGTTTGATACGTTAACTCCGTTGTTGCCGGTCGCCTTGTTCGCGGTCGAAATTGTAACTCTCGGTATTGACTGTCCTTGAATCATAGTCTGGTTATTTCCAGTCAGCGTTACTGTTGCCGAGTTATTATCTGCGTATTCAAAGTTTGAGAAATTTGGCGCGGCATGTGTTTCTAGTGTTGAGAACGTTACTGTCTTAGTCGTGGAGTCTCCGCCATTCGGCGTATTGATTTTGGCTTGTAGTATGATACTCGAAGCTGTCGGTACATTCGCAATAAATGAAGCCGTAGATCCGACTGCGACACTTATCGCACCGAAACTAGTCCATGACGAATATGTACTACCGCCATCTGTTGAATATCGATAATAGCCAGTTCTCGTTTCTGCACCAGCATCCGTTTGTCTTGTGTAGTTTATTGTCGCATTAACTGTGTTGTAGGCCGCGTATACCTGACTTGCGAACGTCAGGGTTGCCAGTGGTGGGCATCGCTGCCGCGCGTGACTTTACCACAGAGCTTTCCGAGGGTCTTGCCCTTTTGGAGGCCGCAGAATGAAACGCCTACAAGAAGCCATCGGCTATCAATTCCGGGACATCTCCCTGCTGGAAAACGCCCTGGCCCACTCGTCTTATGCCAATGAGCGCTTTCACAACAGTCTTTGCAGCAACGAACGGCTGGAATTTTTGGGTGACTCGGTGCTGGGAATGGTAGTAGCGGAGCATTTATACCGCACTTGCCCCGACCGGCTCGAGGGAGAGCTTTCCCGGATGCGGGCAGATATGGTCTGCGAAGCCAGCCTTGCCGCCATTGCTGTAAAGCTTAATTTAGGCGATCACCTGCTTTTGGGTCGCGGTGAAACCATAAGTGGCGGCAATAAGCGGGCATCCATTTTGGCAGATGCCGTGGAATCGGTGATTGCAGCCATTTATCTGGACGGCGGCTTTGCCCCTGCAAAAGCATTTATCCATAAATTCGTGCTGTTTGCCACCCCGGAGAAAACCCAGAATGTGGACTATAAGACCGCCCTGCAGGAGCTTATCCAGCAGAAAAAGGGTCAGGTCGTCACCTACACATTGGTAGGTGAATCCGGCCCGGATCACAACAAGGAATTTGTGGTGCAGGCCTGTGTCAACGGCAGCCCCGTAGGGCAAGGCGCCGGTAGCAGCAAAAAGCGTGCCGAGCAAAATGCCGCAAAAAATGCCCTGGAAAAATTGCAGTAATATACCTTTCCCTCTGGGGAAGGGGGACCGCGGAGCGGTGGATGAGGTTATCCCTCACCCGGCCTCGCTTCGCTCGGCCACCCTCCCCAAAGGGGAGGGTTTTCTTTATTTTTGCATAAAAAAACCACCTCCGGCAAAACTATTGTCGGAGGGATCTTATGACAGAAAAGGAATACGGAAAATTCGTCAGCGACTTATGCCCGAAGTCACCAATTCTTCGGGATTGCGCTTTTGCTTTTTTGGTTGGCGGTCTGATCTGCACACTGGGACAGCTGATTATGAATGGGTATGCAGCCTTGGGACTTGACGAAACAAACGCAGGCACAGCCACCTCAATGACCCTTGTTGCCCTGTCCGCCTTTTTTACAGGCCTTAGCTTATACGACAATCTTGCCAAATACGCAGGCGCCGGCACCCTTGTACCCATCACCGGCTTTGCCAATGCCATCGCCGCCCCGGCTGTGGAATTCAAAACCGAGGGCTTCATCCTGGGCGTGGGTGCTAAAATGTTCACCATTGCGGGGCCGGTAATTGTCTATGGCGTTTCGGCATCCGTGGTTTATGGGTTGATATATTGGATTACAACTTTATTCTAACACAAAAAGGCTTGACCAAATCGGTCAAGCCTTTTCTCATATAGGGTTAAGATTATCTTAGTTCTTTTTGAATGGCCTTTACAACAGACCTAAAGGTAGCTCCTGTGGCTATTTTACAAAGAAGATAACCAAATGCACACATAATAAGCGGAATAAAAACAGGGAAAAGGCTATCCAAATTAGAAGTAATTGCCAGGGCAAGGAGAAATACTTCCATCATCAGTGCAAAACTAAACCAAATAGCCATAAATACACGAACAAATGTTACCGGCTGTCCAATCATATGCAAAATGGTCTGCGTATCATTGCAGGAAACAACAATATCAATTTCGGGGACAAAAGAATTTCGACACGGCATATCGCGAAATGTAGGTTTCAAAAAACAACCAGTATCTGTTTGTGTACATAAGTAGTCTAAATAAGTATGTTTACGTATCAAATCAGGGAGATTGTTTAAAGAAGTAGCGCGAGTTGAACTCGCTATATTAAGCTCTGCCGTTTGTGTGAAAATAGATTTCATATACTTCTCCTTTCTTATTTTTTTCTTATTATACCACACCGCTGTATTAATGTAAATATTATACGAATCGGTGTGTCCTATATTGACAGCAGCAGAGGGCTTCATCCTGGGTGTGGGGGCGAAGATGTTCACAATTGCCGGGCCGGTGATTGTATACGGTGTATCCGCAAGCGTGGTGTATGGATTGTTTTATTGGTTGAGCCTTGTTTTCTGTTAATCATGTGACAGTTGCAACATAGCGCTCTTTGGTGTACAATAAGGCCAAGGAGGCGATGGATATGAAAGATATTCTGCCGGAGGTCAACTCGCCATTGTTTGATGGCGTGAATCCCGAAGACCGCAAAACCATGCTGGGCTGCATCGGGTATCATATCGGCTCTTTCAAGAAGGGCGATATTGTTGCCTTTGAGGAAGAAATCATCAGGCATATCGGTATTATCATTTCCGGCGCCGTGGATATGGTTAAGGAAGATCTCTGGGGCAACAAGACTATGCTGGTGCGGATGCGCAAGGACGAACTGTTCGGTGAGACCTTCGCCTGCGGCAGCGATAATCTATCCGTTGTGACCTTCCTGGTTTCCGAGGATGCACAAATCCTCTTTATGCCTTTCGACCGGGTAATGCACAGCTGCACAATGGCCTGCGTGTTCCACCATCGGCTGATTGAAAACATGGTTGCGATCATTGCCAACAAGAATCGGGACTTGATGCGCAAAGTAGAAGTGGTGTCCAAGCGCACCATCCGGGAAAAGCTGCTGGCATACCTTTCCATCCAGGCGCAGACCCAGAATTCCCGCTACTTTGAGATTCCCCTTGGCAGAGTGGAGCTGGCGGAATATCTCTGTGTTGACCGCAGTGCCCTGACAAGAGAGCTTGTGAAAATGAAAAAGGACGGTCTGATCGACTACGACAAGAATTGCTTCCGAATTCTATGATGATAGCCTCGCTGCTGACCGCAGTGGGGCTTTTTCCTTTCCCGGGGCAGTCGCTGCGCTGTATATCTACTGGAAACCCCCGGCTGATGTGATATTTGCAACATCATTTTCGCTTGTCAGATGGTATCATTACAATAGAAAACTACGAATGGAGGTATTACCATGATCCGAAGAATCATTACCATCGACGAAGAGAAGTGCAACGGCTGCGGTCTGTGCGCCGATGCCTGTCACGAGGGTGCCATTGGCATTGTGGACGGCAAGGCAAAGCTGCTCCGGGAGGACTATTGCGACGGCCTGGGCGATTGCCTGCCTGCTTGCCCCATGAATGCTATTTCCTTCGAGGAGCGGGAAGCCCCTGCCTACAACGAAGCGGCTGTCCTCGCTGCGAAGAAAGCAAAGGAAGCACCGCTGCCCTGCGGTTGCCCCGGTTCCGCCTGCCAGAGTGTACCCAAGGCTGTGGCCAGTCAGCTGAGAAACTTCCCGGTGCAGATCAAGCTGCTCCCTCCCAATGCTCCCTATTTTGATGGCGCTGATCTGCTGATCGCCGCAGACTGCACCGCCTATTCCTACGGCAATTTCCACCACGATTTTATGCAGGATAAGATCACTCTGATCGGCTGCCCCAAGCTGGATGCTGTGGACTACTCCGAGAAGCTGACTGAAATTATCAAATACAACAATATCCGCTCCATCACCGTGACCAGGATGACCGTACCCTGCTGCGGCGGTCTGAGCCATGCGGTTAAGAAAGCAATTGAAAACAGCGGCAAACAGATTCCGCTGCACATCGTAACCATTTCCCCAGACGGGAAGATCATCCGATAAAGGAGCGTTGACTATGTTTTGTTTTCAATGTGAGCAGACCGCCGGCTGCAAAGGGTGTGCCGGCAAGGTGGGTGTATGCGGTAAGAAAGCGGATACAGCTGAGATTCAGGATAAGCTGACCGGCGCATTGATTGGCTTGGCCCGTGCTACTGAGGGCAACGAGCATATGGTCAATGATTCCACCGCCGCTGTGATCGTGGAGGGCTTGTTCGCTACCCTGACCAATGTAAATTTCGACAACAATGCACTGCTGGCTCTTATGGACCGGGTGGATATCGAAAAGCGGAAGCTGGTTCCGGAGTGCTACAAGTGCGCATCCGCCTGCGGTCGTAACAATGACTATTGTTTGAGCAAACTGTGGAACGCAGACGAGGATATCCGAAGCCTGAAATCCCTGATTCTGTTCGGCATCCGCGGCGTTGCCGCCTATGCCTATCACGCAGCGGTGCTGGGATACAAGGATGAGGGTGTCCATAAGTTCCTGTACAAAGCCCTGTTCGCCATCGGAATGGATGACTGGGGAATGGAAGAACTGCTGCCCATTGTGCTGGAAGTGGGCGAAGTAAATCTGAAGTGCATGGCCATGCTGGACAAGGCAAACACGGAAACCTTCGGCCACCCCGAACCCACTTCCGTCAGTCTGACTGTGGAGAAGGGCCCCTTTATCGTCATCACCGGTCACGATCTGTACGATCTGAAGCTGCTGCTGGAGCAGACGGAAGGCAAGGGTATCAACATCTACACCCATGGGGAAATGCTGCCTGCTCATGCATATCCGGAGCTGAAGAAATTCCCCCATCTGAAGGGCAATTTCGGCACCGCATGGCAGAACCAGCAGAAGGAATTTTCCGTACTGCCTGCCCCCATCCTGTTCACCACCAACTGCCTGATGCCGCCGAAAGCGAATTACGCTGACCGTGTGTACACAACCGAGGTAGTCGGTTATCCCGGTATGCAGCACATCGGCCCCGACAAGGATTTCACGCCTGTCATCGAAAAGGCTCTGGAGCTGGGCGGATTTGACAAGGATACCACATTCACCGGCATCAATGGCGGCGAAACCGTCATGACCGGCTTTGCGAGAAATACGGTTATGTCCATTGCCGGTACTGTTATTGACGCAGTAAAAACCGGTGCAATCAAGCATTTCTTCCTGGTGGCAGGCTGCGATGGCGCAAGACCCGGACGGAACTATTACACCGATTTTGTCAAGCAGACACCCAAGGATACCGTAGTGCTGACCCTGGCCTGCGGCAAGTACCGGTTCAATGACCTGGATCTTGGCACCA
The DNA here is from genome assembly GCA_017502265.1 of Oscillospiraceae bacterium. GTDB lineage: Bacteria > Bacillota > Clostridia > Oscillospirales > Oscillospiraceae > Faecousia. The sequence goes on along the minus strand of JAFVVI010000034.1, from coordinate 4,258 downwards.
TCGGCGGCCTGCCCAGGCTCATGGACATCGGACAGTGCAACGATGCCTACTCCGCTATTCAGATTGCTGTGGCTTTGGCAGATGCCTTCGGCTGCGGTGTCAATGATCTGCCCCTTTCCATGGTGCTTAGCTGGTATGAGCAGAAGGCCGTCTGCATTCTGCTGACCCTGCTGCATCTGGGCATCAAGAACATCCGACTCGGCCCCACACTGCCTGCTTTCCTTTCTCCCAACGTCCTGGACTTCCTGGTGGAGAAGTATCATATTGCGCCCATCACAACCCCGGAAGAGGATATAAAAGCAATTCTTGGGTAAACGAACAGAAGGCACCGATGGCTTCGGTGCCTTCTTCACACTCAGGGTGAAATGGGCCGCGGTTTCGACTTGGCTTAAATCGTTATGATCTGCTTCAGCAAAAAACACTGCGTTCCAACTTGACACAGGCAAAGCGATTGATCCTGGGTTTGGGGAGAAAATGTCCACATTGCAGAGTCGGCGATTGTGTATGGTTTGACCGCAAGAGTGATATATGGGCTGATTTATTGGTTTTTGGCAGTAATGTGATAATGTCACGGAATCATTTTCGCTTCCTTGTTATAATACAGACAACCTAAGAAACAAAAACAAGGAGGCGCTCATATGAATTACGCTGCATTGATCCAGAATAGAAAGTCCACCCGGGAATTTACCGACAAGCAGGTTTCCTTCCCCACCCTGGAGGCCATCCGGGGCTATTATCTGAACAAGGTTCACCGTCTGGTTCCCGAGCTGAAGACTCAGCTCTACTTCTTCGGCACCGAAACCCGGGATGCCCTGGAACGGGCCGCAGGATATCATCAGTTCCTCATCGGCGCCCCTCAGTACCTGGTGCTGATGTCCGAGAAGCATCCTGCCGCCCATCTGAACGCGGGCTTTATGATGGAGGATCTGATCCTGAAGCTCACCGAGCTGGAGCTGGACAGCTGCTGGCTGACCTTCACCGACAGTGAGGAGATCAAGGAGGTTCTGGGCATCGAGTCTGATTTGGAAGTCGCCGCCATCGCTGCCTTCGGCTATGGCAAAAAGACCGTCAAGCGGATCAAGCTGAACATCCGGAGCATGTCTGACATCGACATCAAAACCAAGTACCGCTATATGGAACCCAAGCGCAGCGTCCGGGAGCTGGCCTTTGTGGATTCCTGGGGCAGCAAGAAGAACCTGGAAAACTACATCGGCTTCTTCGATGACATGCTTTGGGAGGCGCTCTACGCCGCGTCCAATTCCCCCAGCTATCTGAACCGGCAGGCCTATGGCTTCGTGATCCGCAACGGCAGCGTCAGCCTGATCAGCAGACCCGACGAGTACAACACCGAGATCGACGGTGATCTGAGCCTGGGTGTGGTTCTGCTCCACTTCACCGCTGTGGCAGAGCATTGGGCAGGCAAGATCCGCTGGAACCTCCAGCCGGAGGAAGCCGACCTGGGTCTGCCCGAGGGTCACAAGCTGGTGGCCGCTGCGGCAATCTAACGAAAACGTCAGGAGATCCGGAAGTTTCCGGATCTCCTCTTTTTATGTGATTTCATCACGGAAAAGACCACGGAATTAGGGTATACTGAAGACACAAAAAAACAAGGAGGACTTGAATATGTCTGCTATCAATATCAATAAGAACAATTTCCACAGCGAAGTGATGAATTCTGACAAACCCGTACTGCTTGACTTCTGGGCCCCCTGGTGCGGCCCCTGCCGGATGGTGGTTCCCATTGTGGAGGAGATCGCCGGAGAGCGGTCGGACGTGAAGGTGGGCAAGGTGAATGTGGACGAACAGCCGGAGCTTGCGAATCAGTTCGGCGTTATGAGCATCCCCACCCTGGTTGTGATGAAGGACGGTGCCATCATCAAGCAGGCCCGGGGCGCACGGCCCAAGAAGGCCATTCTGGAAATGCTCAACATCTGAAAACACTCCCGGACAGGTTGCCCTGTCCGGGAGTTCCGCATTATAGCAAGCGCTTCAGTCCGGGAATCCATTTCAATGGGATGGCGATCAAAAGGCAGACCAGGAAAATCAGCATCGTGTAACAGGCCACGGCAGGCAGTGGATGCACTATGCCGGTGAGCCAGGGGTACAACGGTGACAGCGCTTCCATCGCCAGATCTGCCAGCAGGTAGATGGGAAAGGTATGGGCAGCCAGGCTGCGGATAACGGTTGTCATCCCTTCCCCCACATCCAGGCAGGAAGCTGCATAGAATACGCAAACGCTTTGGGCGAGGATGGGGAAATAGGTACGGTTATCGAAAAAAAGATAGGCTTCGGGATTCCTGCCTGCTTCCAGCCAGGTTGCAGTCACATTGAAGGCCAGCATTCCAAGAAAAATCCCACAGGCTGTGGATAACCCTCGCTTACTGGGTTTCAAAGGAAACCGGGCGAAATACTGGCCCAGAAACAGCATACAGATGTGTCCGCTGAAAATGGGAATGCCGAAATGGGGATTGGTGACTGCGTTTGGATAATAATGTCCCAAAATGGGGAGGATTCCGAAGAAAAGGGCGGAAATACCGAAGTAAATGTGAAAATCCTGCCGGGTCATACCGGCGGACAGCTTCTGGAAGAAGGGCATCATCAGAAGCATCCCAAGGTAGTTGTACAGATACCACAGGGCGTTGGAGGGAGTGACCCGGTAGATGGACAGGAGGTTCTCCAGAATCTGTCCCGGCTGCGTGTCCGGCTCCAGAAGCAGGCCCCGTACCAGCCAGTAGACCGTTCCGGTGCCCAGAATCACCAGCACCATCCGGCGAATCCGCACCCAGGCCTTGGGCCATGGATCGATTTTGCCAAGAAGGAGGTAGCCGGTGATCATATAGAACACAGGCACCGCGAATTTGGAGGCGAAAAACACTGTAATGGACGCGAACCAGGTCAGGCCCCCCGGGTCCCGGGCCTGGAATACAAGGGGCGTGGTATGATTCACAATCACTGCCAGACAGGCCAGAATGCGCAGGCAATCCAGAAAGCAGATTCTGTTTTCAAGCTGTTTCACGGTTTTTCACCTCCCCGATGGATTGATTTTATCATATCCCAGGGAAAAAGGCAATGCCGGCGGTTCGTACAGATTTACATTCTCCTTTTATCTTTTTCCTTGACAACCCAAAGCCGGAGGGGTATGATAGTCCCATCTGATTTGAAAGGTGATTGATATGTCCAAGATTTATACCGCTGCTGAGCAGCTCATTGGCAAGACCCCTCTGGTGGAGCTGGGCCGATACGCAGCCGCCCATGGCCTGAAGGCTCGTATTCTCGCCAAGCTGGAATGCTTTAATCCCGGCGGCTCTGCCAAGGACCGGGTGGGCCGGGCCATGATCGACGACGCGGAGCGCAGAGGTCTGCTCTCCCCCGGAGCCACCATCATTGAGCCCACCTCCGGCAACACGGGCATTGGTCTGGCTGCCGTAGCCGCCGCACGAGGCTACCGATGCATCATCGTCATGCCCGACACCATGAGTCTGGAGCGGCAGAAGCTGATGGCAGCTTACGGCGCGGAGCTGGTGCTGACTCCCGGCGCGGAGGGTATGCTGGGCTCCATCCGGAAGGCAGAGGAGCTGGCTGCCTCCATCCCCGGTTCCTTTATTCCCGACCAGTTCAACAATCCGGCCAACGCGAGTGCCCATTATGACACCACCGGCCCGGAAATCTGGGCGGACACCGACGGTGAAGTGGACATTTTCGTTGCCGGTGTTGGCACCGGCGGCACCGTCACCGGCACGGGACGTTATCTGAAGGAGCAGAATCCCAGGGTGAAGATCGTGGCTGTGGAGCCTGCCGGCTCTCCCCTGCTGTCCGGCGGTCAGGCCGGAAGCCACAATTTGCAGGGCATGGGCGCCAACTTCATCCCCACGGTGCTTGACCGGGCGGTTTACGACGAAGTGATGCCCGTCTGGGAAGCGGATGCCTATGCTGCCGCCCGGGAGCTGGGTACCCGGGAGGGCCTGCTGGTGGGCATCTCCTCCGGTGCTGCTCTGTACGCAGCACGAGTCTTGGCCGAGCGGCCCGAAAATGAAGGAAAGACCATCGTGGCATTGCTCCCCGACACCGGTGAGCGGTATCTGTCCACGGCATTGTTCTCTGAATAGAGTAGGAGGCCACCCATTAGTTGAGTAGCCGACCTCTCACACCACCGTGCGTACCGTTCGGTACACGGCGGTTCAATCGCATAAGTGCACTTGCTCGTACCGTGTCTGGATACTGTAGTATCCAGCACGGGCGAGTATTTCTTTTGAGAGCC
>JAFVVI010000002.1 GCA_017502265.1 Oscillospiraceae bacterium | reverse complement strand
TCTTCTTGGAAGTTTCGATGGCGCGCTCAATGGGCAGACCGTGGTTGTCCCAGCCGGGAACATAGGGGGTGTAGTAACCCATCATGGCATGGCTGCGGACGATGAAGTCCTTTAGGGTCTTGTTCAGAGCGTGACCCATGTGGATGTAGCCGTTGGAGAAGGGAGGGCCGTCATGGAGAACGAAGGGGGGCAGGTCCTTGTTCTTTTCCAGCATCAGATCATACAGCTTCTGCTCGTTCCAGCGTTCCAGCATACCCGGCTCCCGGGCAGGCAGACCGGCCTTCATGGGGAAGTCGGTCTTCGGGGTGATAATGGTGTTTTTGTATTCCATTGGATAACCTCCATTTAATAGTCATAATAAAAACGCCTTTGCCTCTTATATCAAGAGACAAAGGCGTTGTAACCTCTGCGGTACCACTCTTGTTCCGGAAAGCTTCCGGCACTCGAACTTGCTGTATCGGGCAAACCCGGCGCAGCCTATTTGCGTAAAGCGTTCGGTGCGCTGCTCAAAGGGGATACAAAGCTTGTGTGCCTGCTGCCTTGCACCGACCGGCAGCTCTCTGTTGGCAGGGACGCGCTTTGCTTGTCCTTATCTTCGCATTATCGTTTGGTGGGATCGTAATTCCGGCCGAACTGCAGATTGCTGAACTTGCCGGTGGTAGAGTCGGTGGTGGGATGCTTGGGCTCAGCCATGGGAATGGACATATCGGCAGAGCCGACCAAAGCCTGCAAAGTGGCGGAGATCTCATCGGCGACGGCATCGGTCTCGGTGGGTTCTGCGGGCACTTCGGCAGGGGCGGCGGACGGAGCAACGGGATTTGCGGCTTTGATCCGATCCAATGCATTCAGGCAGGCGGAGATCTCAGCCTTCAGGGCGTCAATCTTTTCACCCGCTACCTTCCGGGCCTCTTCTACACGGGCCTCTTCTGCTGCAATCAGCGCGTCGGCATTCTTCGCATTCTCCATGGCAGTGGCGTTAGCATCGGTGAGCATCTTGGTGCACTTGGCCTCCGCCTCTTTGATCATCAGATCGCAGGTCTTCTGGGCGTTGACGATGGCATCCTTCATGCTGGCCTCGTTGGTCCGATATTCTTCCAGCTTGCTCACCAGGACCTTCATCTTGCTCTTAAGCAGATCGTTTTCTTTGTACAAGGTCTTGTAATCCTCGGTCAGAGGATACAGCAGCTCATCCACAGACTGCATATCGTAGCCGCCGAAGGTAGCGCGACTGAAGGAAATCTGTTCAATCTGTTGCGGTGTAAACATAATATGACCTCTCTAAAACAGTTATTTAGAAAAAGCTCTCGGTGTCGGCCTGAATGGTTTCCAGATCGCCTACCACATCCATATTGTGGGGGCAGAACAGGTAAGTAGCCTGGGCAACCTTCTTCACGCTGCCGTCCAAGGCGTAGACACTGCCGGACAGGAAGTCCACCACGCGGCGGATCAGCGCCTTGTCTACATTTTCCATATTCAGGATGACGGCCTTTCTTCTGCGCAGCTCATCTGCAGCCTTGGCGCCGTCGTCCAGAGACTTGGCGTGGAACAGGACCACTTCCTGCTTGCCGGAGCCGAGGCTTACGGTCTGGCCGCTGAAGCCGGTAGAGGCTGCAGGTGCGGGCTTGGGCTCGGCTTCCTGGGCGGTGACGGAAGCGAAGGGAGAGGATCGGCGGCCGCTGCGGGCAGCAGGCTCCTGGACTTCTTCTTCGTAGTCGTCCATTGCTTCGTCGTAATCGTCGTAATCCTCGTCACCATAGGGCTGGGCAAATTTCTTTACATTATCCCAAAAACTCATATCTCTATAATCCTCCTAATATGTTTGCAAGCCGGCTCCCGGCAAAAAACATTTAATAATTCCGGGCACCGAAGATGGCAGTACCCACACGGATCATCGTGCTGCCGCAGGCAATGGCATCTGCAAAATCGTCGGACATACCCATGGACAATATGTTGACACATACATTATCGTATTTTTTTCTCATTATGTCAACAGAAAGGTTGTACATTTTTTGAAAAAATTTATGATTATCTGTAGAAATTTGGCAAATTGGGGGAATTGCCATAAATCCGCGTACCCGAATTGCGGAAAAACGCCCCATTTCCGGCAGCAGATTTTCGGCCTCTTCCAGGGTAAAACCGGACTTGCTTTCCTCGTTTGCAATGTTGATTTCCAATAAGATATCCTGCACGATGCCCTGACGGTCGGCCTCTTTGTTGACGGCCTCCAGCAGGCGCAGAGAATCCACGCTGTGAATGAGCGCAACCTTGCCCACCACCTGCTTTACCTTGTTGGTCTGCAGATGGCCGATAAAGTGGATGGGAACGCCGTCGTAGGCGTTTTGGGCCTGCTTGGCGGTGAGCTCCTGCACCCGGTTTTCACCACAGCAGTCCACCCCGGCCCGAATCGCTTCCCGGACGGCATCGGCATCATTCATTTTTGTGGCGGCGCACAGGAGAATATCCTTGGGATCTCTGCCTGCGGCAATAGCGGCCTTGGTCATTTGCGCCTTGATACGGGTAACATTTTCCGCAATGGACATAGTCTACCTTCTTTCTCTATCTGCGCAAAAAGACGGCGAAGCATTGCTCCGCCGTCTTTTTGTCAGTCTGCTGCTTTGATCGGCTTCATGGGGGCTAAGGTGGAGATGGCATGTTTGTAGATCATCTGCTGCTTGCCGTCGCTGACCAACACCACCACAAAGCTGTCATAGCCTGTGACGGTGCCCCGGAGCTGAAAGCCATTCATCAGAAACAGTGTCACCGGGACCTTATCCCGCTTCACCTCGCTGAGAATCGCTTCCTGTAAATTATTGATTTCAGACATATGTATTCCTTCTTTCTTTGGGATACACACATCTTAACATTTTTCATTTGTCGGATTCTGCTAAAATATGGCGGGCCTTTGCAAGAATTTGTTCTGTAGCCTCGTTTTCTTCCCGGCGCAGCCAGTGGATATTGGGATTCCGCCGGAACCAGGTCAGCTGCCGCTTGGCATACTTCCGGGAAGCCTGCTGTACCAGTGCCGTGGCGGTTTCCATGGAGCTGCGGCCCCGGAGCGCATCCACAAATTCCTTGTAGCCGATGGCCTGCATAGCGGTGGCGCTTTCCGGTACGCCCTCTGCCAGCAGACTTTCGATTTCTGCGATCAAGCCCTGCTCCAGCATCACTTCCACCCGCCGGTCGATCCGCCCATACAGGGTAGCCCGATCCGCATCTTCCAAGGCAAACCACACCGGGTGATAGCGGTCGGGGATCTGCTGGGTCTCCAAATTGTGTTGGGTGATGGTCTTGCCGGTCTCTAAAAATACCTCCATGGCCCGAATGATTCGCTTTTGGTCAGATGGGTGCAAACGGTCAGCCGATTCCGGGTCAACCTTGCGGAGCATTTCAATGATGGCATCAATGTCTTGTTCTGCTGCCAGCTTTTCCAGTTCCTCCCGGCGGCCGGTGGAGGGGATGGGGGCGAAGTCGTTGCCCCGGATCAGCGCGTCCATATAAAGGCCTGTGCCGCCTGCGATAATGGCGGTTTTGCCCCGGGCGAGAATATCGTCCACAATGGGCGCGGCCAAACGGCAGTACTTTCCCACGGAGAAATTCTCCCATGGCTCAGCCACCGACAGCATATGGTGGGGCACACCGTCCATTTCTTCTGCGGTAGGCTTAGCGGTGCCGATGTCCATACGCTTATACACCTGCATAGAGTCACAGGAAACCACCTCACCGTCCAATTCCTTTGCCAAGGCAATAGAAAGTGCGGTTTTACCGGAGGCAGTAGGTCCGGCGATGCAAATGATTTTATCCATAAATGTCAATCCTCTTGGGCGATTTTGCGACCGCAATTGGGGCAATAATTGGGAATAAAGAACTGACGCTTACCCACAAGAATGTGTCCGCATTGGGGGCAGCGAATCGTCCAGGTCAGAATCAAACTTACGGCGATGATGCCAATGCCTGCCCACATTACCAATTGGGAAGTGGTAGTGCCAAGCCAAACAACACAGACACCGATTATAGACAGAATAATGGAGAGCCAATAGCGGTTAGTAAGTTTTTTCATAATCGCTCCTTAACTGCGTTTAAATTGCTTTTCCAGCTGCTTTTTGCTTAAGGTAATGCAGATGGGTCTGCCGTGGGGACAGTGTTTTAAATCGTCCCGGGAAAGCACCTGCTCAGCCAGCTTCATCAGTTCTTTTTCACTGCTGATCCAGCCGGCTTTGATGGCAGCTTTGCAGGCCACAGTGTGCAGCACCTCATCACGCACATTACTGCGGTTTTCCTTTCTGCCGTTTAACAGATCAGCAGCAATGGTCTCCAAAGCATCAATTGCCTGCGCACTGTCCAGATCCATAGGGATCTGCCGAATGGCCAGGGTGTTCTCGCCAAACTCCTGTACCTCAAAACCCAGCTCCTCCAATAAAGAACTGTTGTCCAGCAAGATGGCCACTGCCTCCGGACTGAGCCGCAATGTTACCGGAGTCAGCAAGACCTGAGAAGAAATGGCCTCTTGATTTGCCTTTAACTTTTCGAAGAGGATTCGCTCATGGGCGGCGTGTTTATCAATGAGATAAGCCTCCTCACCTTGCTCTACGATGATATAGCTATTGTAGAGTTCCCCCACGAACCGCCAGGGAATCTCCTTGGGTATTTCGGGAATAGTTACTTGCTCCGGTTCTTCCGGTTGGGGGATAGGCGCAGGCGTGGGTACAGAAATAGGCGTAGGTGTGGCTTTCGGCAGGATCACCTGCTCTCGCACTGGGGGCAGGATAGTCTGCTCTACTGCAGCGGCGGTGGCGGCGGCTGCCATAGGGGACGGCTTAGGGGCATCCTTAACCGCAGCGGAGAAATTCTTGAATTCCTGTGCATTCATGGTACGGAAGAAATTCTCTTGCTTTTGGGGCGCGGTCGCCGGCTTTTGCGCAGGCGCAACCACCGATTGGGCGGGAACTGCCGGCTTAAACTGCACCTGGGGCCGGTCCGGGGTCTTGTTCAGCGCGCCTAAAACGCAGTAGTGGATGCAGTCAAAGACCGCCTTTTCGTTTAAGAATTTCACCTCTGTTTTGGCCGGGTGGACATTCACATCCACCACATTGGCCGGTACACGCAAATGCAGCACACAGGCAGGGAACTTGCCTGCCATGATCTGATTGCGGTAGGCCTCTTCAAGAGCGGCCATCAGCAACCGTGACTTTACCGGCCGATCGTTGACAAAAAAGGTCTGCAATGCGCGGCTGGGACGGGCATCGGTGGGCTTGGACACATAGCCGGTGACAGAGAAATTCTCCCATTTTCCGTCTACTTGTACCATTTTTCCGGAATCCCGGCCGTACACGCAGTACACCGCAGCCTCCAGCGAGCCAGTGCCGGGGGTGGACAGGACTTCCTTGCCGTCTCGCAGGAAACGGAACGCCACCTCCGGATGGGCAAGGGCCTGCAGCTGCACCGCGGCGGTGACCCGACTGCCCTCTACCGTGTCGGATTTCATAAATTTCATACGGGCCGGGGTGTTGAAGAATAGATCCCGGACGATAATGGTCGTACCGTCAGGGCAGCCGGCCTCGGATTCTTCTGTAATATTGCCGGCTTCCAAGGTAAGACTTGTGCCGGAAATTGCGCCGGGAGTCTTGGTCAGCAGATCGATACGGCTGACCGAGGCGATGGCCGCCAAGGCTTCACCCCGGAAGCCCATGGTGGCGATGGCCGCCAGATCCTCAGCGGTTTTCAGCTTGGAGGTGGCGTGGCGCAAAAAGGCAGTGCGGGCATCCTCGGGGGACATACCGCAGCCGTTGTCCGTGACGCGCAGGAAGGTCATACCGCCGTCGCGGATCTCCACAGTCACCTGCGTCGCGCCAGCGTCCACGGCGTTTTCCAGCAGCTCCTTTACAACGGATGCCGGCCGCTCCACCACTTCACCGGCGGCGATTAAGTTGGCAACATGGGGGGATAATTGAATGATTTTTGCCATAATTTCACCTCGAAACAATAAAGGCAATTAGGTTGACAATGATGTGCATAGTGATGGGTGCAACGATGGTGTCGGCCTGTTCGTAGACCATAGCCAGGGCAATGCCCGCCGGCAGATACTGCAAAAAGCAAAGCAGTAACGTTAAATAGTCATAGGCGCCCACATAGCCTACCACGTGAATGGCGGCAAAGGCGGCAACAGACACGCAATAGGAGAGAATACGGCCCTTATGGTGCAAGGACTGGAAGATCAGCCCCCGGAACAGAGTTTCTTCTATAATAGGTACCAACAGCACGGAGCAGAAGATAAACAGGCCTGTGTGCTCCTGGGATAATGCAATGACTGTTTCATCGTTGACATTGGAAAACCAGGGACCGACCCATGGCGCCAAAATGACAGACAGCAGCAGCTCGCAGGCATAGTAAATCAAAAAACCTTGAAAAGCATACCGCAGACACTTTAATGGCTTTTCCCAAGCGGCTTTGACAGATGCCCACAGAAAAGCATGAAAGATACCGATTATGCATATGAAGTTAATTACATCGTAGAGAATGTTCAGTACAGTTGGGGATATGGTCAGCCCGAAAAGGCTGCCCACAAGATTGATCGCCGTAGGGAGAACCATCCAATAAATCGGAAAATAGAACCAACCAAACAGGTTCTCCCGGTGGGTCATAGAAATAGAAAGCCTCATATTACTCCAGCATTTTCTTCAGCTTGTACAGCTCGTTCATGGCCTCAATGGGGGTCAGGGTCTCCACACTGATGGATGCCAAAGCGGCGCAGATCTGCTGACCGGTCATATCCAGCATACTGATCTGATCGTCTTCTTCCTGTACCCTTGTAACCTTCGCCTGAGGCTTACCCTCAGTCTCCAGTTCCAGCAGAATTTCTCTGGCTCGGTTAATGACCCCATTGGGAAGACCTGCCAATTTGGCAACTTCCACACCGAAAGAGTCATCGGTAGCGCCGGGTACGATCTTGCGCAGGAAGATCATTTTATCTCCACGCTTTTTCACGGCGATATTGTAATTCTTAATGCCGGGCAGCTGATCTTCAATGACACTCAGCTCGTGATAATGGGTGGCAAAGAGGGTCTTTGCCCCCAGCTGCTTGGGATTGGCAGCGTATTCCAGCACCGCCCGGGCAATGGCCATACCGTCATAGGTGGAAGTGCCGCGGCCGATCTCGTCTAAAATCAGCAGACTCTTGGCGGTGGCATACTTCAAAATATTGGCCATCTCCGCCATCTCCACCATAAAGGTGGACTGGCCGGAGGCCAAATCGTCGGAAGCGCCGATGCGGGTAAAAATTCTATCCACAATGCCAATGCGGGCGGCCTTGGCCGGCACGAAAGAGCCCATCTGGGCCATCAGCACGATCAGCGCCACCTGCCGCATATAGGTGGACTTACCGGCCATGTTAGGACCGGTGATGATAGACACCAGATTCTCCCGGTTGTCAAGGACTGTATCGTTGGGCACGAACAGACTGTCGGAAAGCACCTTTTCCACCACAGGGTGGCGGCCATCGATAATGGAGATGGTGCTGCCATCGGTGACCTCCGGGCGGCAGTAATTGTTCTTCACAGCCACCGTGGCCAAAGCGCACAGGGTATCCACAACGCCTATTGCTGCGGCAGCGGTCTGCACCCGCAGGGATTGGGCTGCCAGATGCTCACGCAGCTGATTGAAAAGCTGATATTCCAAAGCAGTGCAGCGATCCTTGGCGGTGAGCACCTGATCTTCCAGTTCTTTCAGCTCCGGGGTGATGTAACGCTCATTGTTGGTCAGGGTCTGGCGGCGGATATAGTGATCCGGCACTTGATCCACAAAGGACTTGGAAACCTCTATGTAGTAGCCAAAGACCCGGTTATAATTGACCCGCAGGGTGCGGATGCCTGTGGCTTCCCGCTCCCGTGTCTCAATGGATGCCATAATATCGGCGCCGCCATCCATAATATCCCGCAGGCGGTCCACTTCTTCGTTTGCGCCCTTGCGGATGATGCCGCCTTCCCGGACGGTCAGGGGCGGTTTTTCAGCGATGGTGTTTTCAATGAGGTCGGCGCAGTCGGACAAAGCGTCGATGGCCTCCTCCAGCCGCCGGAGCAGGGGAGCGTGCACCTGCTGCAGGCAGAGCTTTACCGCAGGCAAAGCCCGCAGGCCACCGGCCAATCCCAACAAATCCCGGCAGTTGACCGTGCCGGTGACGATGCGGGTCATCACCCGCTCTAAGTCGGTGATATCCCGCAGGGCATTTTCCAGTTCGCCCCGGAGGACGGTGTTGCTCACCAGCTCCTCCACAGCATTCTGCCGGCTGATGATCTCGGCAAGATCCAGCAGGGGTTTTTCCAGCCAGCTGCGCAGGAGTCTGCCGCCCATCGGGGTGCGGGTCTTGTCCAGCACCCACAGCAGCGTACCCTTTTTGTCCTTGGCCCGGAGGGTCTCGGACAGTTCCAGATTCCGGCGGGCGTCCAGATCCAGCTCCATAAATTTGCCGGAGGTGTAGTATTGCAGCTGGCGGATATGGGAAAGGTCATTCTTTTGTAAGGATTTCAACAGATTCAGCAGGCTGCCTGCGGCCATAATGCCTTCGGCAAGTCCGGCAAGACCCAATTCTGTCAAGGAGCGGCCAAAATGCTGCTCCAAAACCCTTTGGGCCGTCTCCAGCTGAAACTGTTCTTCTTTGCCCTCGTCCACGCAGCAGCGCAGCCGCAGAGACAGAGCCTCGTTTAATATATCGCAGTAAGCGCCCTTGCCGAAGCGGATCACCTCCGAGGGGGCAAAACGGCCCAGCTCCGAGGCAGCAGAGGGGGCATCTGCGCATACGGTCACATAGAACGCACCGGTGGAGACATCGCAAAAGGCCAGACCCAGCCGGTCTTCTTCTCCGTACACGCAGCCCATATAGTTGTTGCGGCTCTCCTCCAGCATACAGCTTTCTGTCACAGAGCCGGGGGTGACCACACGGGTGACCTCCCGCTGGACGATACCCTTGGCTTGGGCGGGGTCTTCGGTCTGCTCGCAGATGGCGACTTTATAACCTTTCTGCACCAGCCGGGCAATATAGGAATCCACACTGTGATAGGGAACGCCGCACATGGGGGATTGCTCCTCCTCCGGCTTGTTCCGGTCACGGGTGGTCAGGGTCAGGTCCAGCTCCTTGGAAGCCAAACGGGCATCGTCGTCGAACATTTCATAGAAATCGCCCAGCCGGAAGAAAAGGATGCAGTCCTGGTTATTCTCTTTGATGTCATAATACTGACGCCGCATAGGGGTCATTTCTTTTGCCATAGCAATCAATCCTTTTCTGTAAGTTCGCCGGTAAGGCTCCAGGTGGTAGCGCCGGTAATTGTGATTTTGGCAAAGCTGCCGATCAGGGAGGGGTCTCCCATCAGCCGTACCAGCCGGCCACCTTCTGTCCGAGCGGTGAGATGCTCTTTATCCGTGCCGTCAATGAGACAGCGGAGGGTCTTGCCGATGTAAGCGTTGTGCAGCTCCACGGAAATTTCATTTTGCACTGCGCAAAGTTTGTCAAACCGGCGATTTTTCTCTTCCTTGGGTGTGGGGTCGTCCATTTTGGCCGCCGGTGTACCGGGCCGGGGGGAGAAGATAAAGGTAAACAGAGAATCGTAATGGACCTGCTGGATCAAAGAGATGGTCTCCTCAAATTCCGCCTCGGTCTCCCCGGGGAAGCCTACGATCACATCGGAGGTCAGTACCAGCTCCGGCATTACGGACTTGGCATAGCGGACCTTTTCCAAATAGGCTTCCCGGTCGTAGTGGCGGTTCATCGCTTTCAATACCCGGGACGAGCCGGACTGGAAAGGCAGATGCAGCTGCTTTGCGATCTTGGGATAAGCCGCCATGGTATCAAAAAGCTTCTTGGAAGCATCCCGGGGGTGGCTGGTCATAAAGCGAATGAGAAAATCTCCGGGCAGCTGGGCAATCTGGGCCAGCAGATCGGAAAAATCTACATCCTGCTCCAGATCCTTGCCATAGGAGTTTACATTCTGACCAAGCAGGGTGATGTCCTTCACACCGCTTTCAATAAGGGTCTTGCATTCTGCCAGAATATCCGCCGGCTGGCGGCTCCGCTCCCGTCCCCGTACATAGGGCACGATGCAGTAGGTACAGAAATTGTTGCAGCCGTACATAATGGACACCCAGGCCTTGAGCTTGCTGTCCCGCAGATGGGGCAGGCCCTCGGCGATAGAACCGGCCTCGTCTTCGGTAAAGAAGGTCCGTTTGCCGGTAAACAGTACCCGGCGCAAAACCTCGGCAAACTGCCACAGATGATGGGTGGAAAACACGCCGTCCACATGGGGATAGCTGTTTTTGATCCGGGTGACGACCTGCTCCTGCCCGGCCATACAGCCGCACAGGAAGATCTTCTGGCCACTGTGGCGGCGCTTGGTGTGGGTCAGCGCGCCCAAATTGCCGAAGACCCGCTGCTGGGCGTGTTCCCGAATGGCGCAGGTGTTCATCACCACCACATCCGCGCCCTCGGCGCTGTCGGTAATGGTGTAACCGCTTTGGACCAACAGACCCCGGATGGCTTCGGAATCGGACTCATTTTGCTGGCAGCCGTAGGTCTCCACATAGGCTTTGGGGGTGATTCCCCGGGCGCGCCAATAGTCGTTTATTTCGTTACAGAAGACAAGCTGGGCATCCAGCTGCTCCCGGGTAATGACAGTGGTTTTTTCCTTCATAGGGTAGCTCCTTGAGGCTATAAATTCTCAATATAGAATAATAACATTTTTTTTGAAAATTTGCAAGGTGTACAGGCGAATTTTGCGATAATGTTAACTTTTGGTAAATACCTTGCAATTGTGGGAAAGATATGGTAGAGTGTATAAGAATCTACCTGAAAACAGGAGAAAGAGGAACCGTTATGAAATGTAAATTTTGTTTTGCCGAGTTGGAGGAGGGCGTAACTGTCTGCCCCCTTTGCGGCAAAGAATTGACAGAGCCGGAGGAAATCCCTGCTGAAGAATCCGTCGCAGAGGAAACTGTGGAAGAAATCGAAGAAACCGAAGAAGTGGAAGCGACAGAATCCGAGGAAATCCCTGCCGAGACCAAGAAAAAGGGCAAGGGTCTGAAGATCGCATTGGCGGTGACCGGCCTGGTACTGCTGGGCGCAATCCTTGCCGGCGCGGTGCTGCACTTTATGGATGTGATTGATACAAAACGGCTGCTGGGTATCGGTGTGAAGAACGATATCTTCAATAAAACCTCCTACACTGTGGATAATGAAAAGGCAGAAGAGAAGTCCGAGGTTGTGGTTGCAACCATGGGCAACCAAAAGCTTACCAACAGTGAGCTGCAGGCCCATTATTGGATGACTGTTTATGATTTTCTGGACTACTATGGCTCCTATGTCAGCTATATGGGTCTGGATACCTCCAAGCCTCTGGACGAGCAGATCTACGATCAGGAAACCGGCAAGACCTATCAGCAGTGGTTCCTGGAGAATGCGATAGAGAGCTGGCGCCGGTATGCTACCTTGGTCCAGATGGCAGAGGAGGCTGGCCATGTATTGACTCCGGAGCAGCAGGCAGAACTGGATGCCCTGCCGGAGAGCATCCAGAAGATGGCCCAGGAGAACGGCTATACGGATGTGGAGAAATTTGTAGATGAGCAGTTCTATCCCGGCAGCTCCCTGGCCGGCTATCTGAACTATAATGCCCTCACCTGGAAGGCTATTTGCTATTACGATGTGCTTTATGAAAGCCTGTTGCCCAACAGCGCAGAGGTGGAGGCTTATTACGCCCAGCATGAACAGGAATTCAAAGAGAAAAAGTTTTCCAAGGAAGACGGCCTGTACTATGATGTCCGCCATATCCTGATTCCCATCGATGGCGAAGCCGGTGATGTGGACGGCGTTCCCACCTACACTGACGAACAGTGGGCCCAGTGCCTGGCCAAGGCTCAGAAGGCACTGGATGATTTCAAGGCAGATAATGGCGACGAAGCCGCTTTTGCCCAGTTGGCCAAGGAGATTTCCGCCGATCCCGGCTCTGCCCAAGACGGTGGTCTGTATACCCATCTGACCAAGGACACGAACTTTATCGCCGATTTCAAGAACTGGTATATGGAAGAGGGCAGAAAGCCCGGCGATACCGGCATTGTGAAGAATACGGAAAGCACCACAAAGGGCTACCATATCATGTATTTCTCCGGCGCGACCCCCATCTGGGAGTATGAGACCGAGTCTGCAGTCCTCACCGAGAAGACCAATGCCATGCTGCTGGAAGCAGAGAATAAGTGGCCTACTACCATCGAGTATAAGAAGGTTGTTTTGGGTCAGATAAATATGTCTGCCGGCTGATAAAAAATCATTTCGGGCGTGTTGCCATTACGGCAACACGCCCGATTTTTATACTTCCATAATCACCGGCAGGATCATCGGATTGCGCTTGGTGGTCTTGAACAGGTAACCGCTCAGATCGTTCTTGATAGAGGTTTTCAGGGTGGTCCAGTCCCGGATCCGTCTGCGGCTGCAGCGATCGATGGTCTCCAGCACCACATTTCGCAGCTCATCCATCAGCTCCTCCGATTCCTTCACATAGATGAAGCCCCGGGTGATGATATCCGGGCCGGAGATGAGGCTGCCGTCCTGGGCGCTGATGTTGATGCATACTACGATCATACCGTCCTGGGCCAGATGCTTTCTGTCCCGCAGCACCACGCTGCCCACATCGCCTACGCCGGTACCGTCCACAAAGACCTTTCCGGCGGGCACTGTGCCGTTTTCCTTACAGGTCTTTCCGGTCAGCTCGAACACAGAGCCGATCTCGCCGATTCGCACTTTCTTGGGCTGCAGACCCATGGTCACGGCCAGCTTGCCGTGGATCTGCAGATGGCGCTGCTCGCCGTGTACGGGGATGAAGAACTTCGGCTTGCACAGAGCGTGGATGATCTTCAGCTCCTCCTGGCAGGCGTGGCCGGATACATGGAGGCCTTCGCTCTTTTCATATACCACTTCCGCGCCCTTGCGGTAAAGCTCATTGATGATCCGGGATACCGCCTTTTCGTTGCCGGGAATGGCGGAGGCGGAGATGATGATCCGATCCCCGGACTGAATGTCCACCTGCTTGTGGGTGGAAAAGGCCATACGGTACAGGGCGGACATATTCTCACCCTGAGAACCGGTGGAGACGATGACCACCTTGTTCTTGGGAAGGCTCTTGATGGCGTTCAGATCCACCAGCATACCTGCCGGGACCTTCAGATAGCCCAGCTCCTGGGCGACTTTCAGCATATTTTCCATACTCCGCCCGGATACGGCCACCTTCCGTCCGTAGCGTTGGGCGGTGGTCAGCACGGCCTGCAGCCGGTGCATATTGGAGGCAAAGGTGGTAACGATAATCCGGCTGTCGCAGTTTTTGAACTGCCGGTCAAGACCCTCTGCCACTACACTTTCGCTGGGGGTGTAGCCCGGGCGCTCCACATTGGTGGAGTCGGCCAGCAGCGCCAGCACGCCTTCGTTGCCCAGCTGTCCCAGCCGGGTCAGGTCGGTCATACCGTCCTTGGCGGTGGGGTCGATCTTAAAGTCGCCGGTCATTACCACTGTACCCACAGGGGTCTTGATGGCGAAAGCTACAGCATCGGCAATGGAGTGATTCACATGGATAAATTCCACGCTGAAGCAGCCGGCCTTTACCACATCGCCGGGCTTGTGGGTGATGAGCTTTACTGTATCCTGCAGCCGATGCTCCTCTAATTTCAGCCGGATCAGACCGTTGGTCATAGCCGTGCCGTGGATGGGGCAGTTCACCTGCTGCATACAGTAGGGGATAGAGCCGATATGGTCCTCGTGTCCGTGGGTGATGAACATACCCCGCAGCTTTTTCGCGTTCTGTACCAGATAGGTAAAATCGGGGATCACCAGATCCACGCCGTACATCTCCTCGTCAGGGAAGCCCACGCCGCAGTCCACCACGATCATATCTCTGCCGTATTCCAGCACGGTCATGTTCTTGCCGATCTCATCCAATCCGCCTAAGGGGATAATCTTCAGTTTTTCAGCCAATTTTTATAAACTCCTTTCAAAATGGACATAGCAAAGTATGCAACCGCCTGTCTCTTTCTTTGGCCCTGTAACGCCGGAAAAGATACTAACACGCCTGCATAAAATGTGTAGTTGATCATAATTGCACGGGTCTGTTCGCCCGGTGCTGATATGTGTATTATAACACAAAACCTATCCGTTGCATACACTTATTTTGAAAACAGAAAAAATATACGGCGGAAAAGCAAAATCATAGTTGCACCTTTTATAGTGATTTGATATAATAGACAGACTATTGTGGAAAGTATACCCATTTTCAAGGAGGCGACAGCATTGAATAAAAAGCTGGGACGGTTGCTCAGACCCAATATGGGTGTGTATTTTATACTGCTTTTCTGCTTTGCACTGGTAGCGGCGCTGCTGCAGCAATACCTGCTGGCGGCCATTGAATTGGGCGTTCTGGCGGCAGGCGTGGCGCTGTATCTGGTGCTGCGGGCGGGCCGCAAAAAGCAGCTGAAGGCCTTTTTGGAAAAGACCCTTGACGAGCAGAGCGGTGTCCAGGGCCAGCGGCCGCCGTTTCCCATGCTGCTGGTGCGTCTGTCCGATGGCGGGATTCTCTTTGCCAATGACCGGTTTATCAGGCTCACGGGCTTTCACGATATGATGTCCGAGCGGAAGGTCACCGATGCGCTGCCGGGCATTGACCTGCAATGGCTGCAGGAGGGAAAAGCCGAATACCCCTATGATATTAAGCTGGCAGACCGCCGCTACCGGGTGTACGGTACGATGATTCCCACCGGCGACCCTATGGAAACCCAGCTGGGTGTGTTGTATCTGGCAGACCTGACGGAACTGTATCAGGTACGGGATGAGTATATCCGCTCCCGGCCGGTGGTATCCATCATTCTGGTGGATAACTACGAGGAGATCACCAAGAATCTGTCCGAGGGCGCGGTGTCTAATCTGAACGCCAAGATCAACGATGCCATTACCCAGTGGACCGAGGGCTACCACGGTCTTCTGCGCCGTCTGGAGCGAAACCGATATCTGTTTGTATTTGAAAAACGGGATCTCAAGAGCGCCATGGATGACAAGTTCTCCATTTTGGAGGATGTCCACGCCATCACCAGTCCCTCCGGCCTGGCAGCGTCCATCTCCTTTGGCCTGGGCGTAGACGGAGAAACCTTCGAGGAGAGCTATCAGTTCGCATCTTTGGCCATTGAAATGGCCTTGAGCCGCGGCGGCGACCAGGCCGTCCTAAAGGACCGGGTGAACTTCCATTTCTATGGCGGACGGAACAAGGAAGCGGAGCAGCGCAGCAAGGTCCGTTCCCGCGTCACCGCCAATTCTATGATGGAGCTGATCGACCAGAGCAGCCATGTGCTGATTATGGGCCACAGAAATGCAGATCTGGATGCCATCGGCGCAGCGTTGGGCATTTTCTGCATGTGCCGGAAAAAGGGTCGGCCTGCCCATATCGTCATGGACACCAAGTATAATATGGCGCCGGAATTCGTGGCGGAGATCCGCCGGGATCCCAACTATGCCAACGCCTTTATTTCCGGACAGGACGCCCTGCTGCTGTGTGATAACCGATCCACCCTTGTGGTGGTGGATACCAACCGGCCGGATCAGGTGGAGTACCGCAATCTTTTGGAGGCGGTTCCCCGAATCTGCATCGTGGACCATCACCGCCGTGCCGCGGATTATATCCAGCCTGTGGTGGTGAATCTCCACGAACCATACGCGTCCTCTGCATCGGAGCTGGCAACGGAGCCGCTGCAATACGCGGTGGAAATGGACGATGTGCTGCCAATAGAGGCCAAAGCGCTGATGGCCGGCATTTTCTTGGATACCAAGAGCTTCAATGTCCGTACCGGCGAGCGTACCTTTGAGGCCGCGGCTTTCCTGCGGCAGCTGGGCGCGGATACGGTGGAGGTCAAAAAGCTTCTGCAAAACGACTTTGAAGCCACCATGGAAAAATACGATATTATCAAAAACGCCAGACTCTATCGGGAGGAGATCGCCATCGCGGCGCTGTCTGAGCCGACCTCCCGGGTGCTGGCATCCCAGGCGGCGGATGAATTGCTGGACATCTGCGGCATCACCGCGTCCTTTGTCCTGTACCCCGATGGGGAGCAGGTGATCATCTCCGCCCGGAGTATTGGCAAGGCCAATGTACAAGTGATCCTGGAGCCTTTGGGCGGCGGCGGCAACACGGCCACCGCCGGCGCGCAGGTCACCGGCAGTACTACCAAAGAGGTGTTGGAACAACTGACTGCCTCTATTGATAAATTCTACGAAGAGTGAGGAACAAAACATGAAAGTTATTTTGTTACAGGATGTTAAGGGCAAGGGTAAAAAGGGCCAGATGCTGGAGATCTCCGACGGCTACGCAAGAAATTTCCTGCTGCCCAAGAAGCTGGCCATCGAGGCTACTCCCGACGCCATCAATACCATGCGTATGAACGATAAGGCAGCCGCTGAAAAGGCCGCCAAGGAGCGGGCAGAGGCCCTGGAAATTTCCAGAAAGCTCCGGGAGATGACCGTGACCGTCACCGCCAAGGGCGGCGGCGCCGGCAAGCTGTTCGGCGCTATCACCAGCCAGGAAATCGCCGATGCCTTGAAGGCCAAATCCGGCATCAGCCTGGACAAGCGGAAGATCGTGCTGGCAGACCCCATCAAGAATGTGGGCACCTACACGGTCCAGTGCAAGCTGGGCTATGAGATCGCTGCCCCGCTGACGGTGAAGATCGAAGAAGTATAAAAAGTAGAAAGGAGACAGGGAAATGGATGAGCAGCTGATTGCCAGACAACTTCCCCATTCCGTAGAGGCGGAGCAGGCTGTGCTGGGCTCTATCCTCCTTGACAGCCGGTGTCTGACCGATGTGGTCGGCATCGTTCGCCCGGAAGATTTTTACTTGCAACAGAATCGGGAGATCTATGAAACCATCTACCGAATGTTCAATTTCTCCCAGAACATAGACCCGGTGACGGTGCTTGCCAAGATGCAGGAGCTGGGTGTCCATCACGATAACTCCCGGGATTATATCCTGCAGCTGCTGCAGATCACGCCCACCGCGGCCAACGCGGTGCAGTATGCCAACATTGTAAAAGATAAGGCAATGCTGCGGGCCCTGTCCGATGCATCTACAGATATTGCCCAGATGGTGCAGGAGCAGGTGGGCACTACCTCGGAAATCCTCGAGATTGCAGAGAAGAAGATTTTTGATATCCGCAAGGGTGAGCATGGCGATTCTCTGGAGCCCATCGGCATCACATTGCACAGGGTCTTTGACCACCTGACAGAGCTGAGCCAGTCGGATTCTGCCATTCCCGGTATGTCCACCGGTATGCGGGATCTGGATAAGAAGATCAACGGCCTGAATAAGTCGGACCTGTTGCTGGTGGCAGCCCGTCCTGCTATGGGTAAGTCGGCCTTTGCTTTGAATTTGGCGCTGAATGTGGCCAAGAAGTACAAAAAGGCCGTGGCTATTTTCAACCTGGAAATGTCCCGGGAGCAGCTGGCTATGCGTTTGCTGGCCATTGAGAGTTTTGTGGACGGCCAGAAAATGCAGACCGGTAAGCTCACCGAAGATGAGTGGAGCAAGCTGAGTATGGCATCGGTGGCCTTGAGCCAGACCGATATCCGTATTGACGACAATCCCTCTATTACCGTGGCGGATATGAAAGCCAAGTGCCGTCGGGTGGAGAACCTGGGTATGGTGGTAGTGGACTACCTGCAGCTGATGCAGGGCTCCGGCTATGGCAAGGGCGGCGACAGCCGTGTGAATGTGGTCAGTGACATCTCCCGTTCCTTGAAAATTATGGCCAAGGAACTGAATGTTCCTGTGATCTGCCTGAGTCAGCTGTCCCGTGGCCCGGAGAGCCGGCCGGACAAGCGGCCTATGTTGTCAGACCTTCGGGAATCCGGCGCTATCGAGCAGGATGCCGACGAGGTTTTGTTCCTGTACCGGGATGAGTATTATCATGAGGATAGCGAAAATAAGGGCATTGCCGAATGTATCGTGGCCAAGAACCGTCACGGTGAGGTGGGCAAGGTAGAGCTCCAATGGATTCCCCAGTATCAGACCTTTACCGACCGGGAGTGGAAGCATGCTGAATAAGCTAAGCGCCTTCATGGCGGCTTACCGGGGGAAAAGTGTGGTCTGCGCGGTGTCCGGCGGCGCCGATTCTATGGCGCTGCTGTGGGGCTTGTACCTGCTGAAGGACAAGCTGGATATCCGGTTGTCTGCAGCCCATTTTAACCATGGCTTGCGGGGCGCAGAATCGGACCGGGACGAGGCATTTGTCCGGGATTTCTGCGCCGGTTACGCAATTCCCTTTACCGCCGGCAGGGGCAATGTGACCCCCGGCAAAAAAGGTCTGGAGGCAGCGGCCAGGGAGGCAAGATATGCCTTTCTTAAAAGCCTGCCCGGCTTGATCGCTACGGCTCACACCGCTGATGACAATGCAGAAACCATTCTGATGCACCTGGTGCGGGGGACAGGGCTGAAAGGCCTTGGAGGCATTGCGCCGGTCAACGGCCCGCTGATCCGCCCGATGCTGGATATTACCCGGACAGAGGTGCTGGCTTTCTTAGGGGAATACAGCATTCCCTTTGTGGAGGACAGCTCCAATGCCGGTGATGATTTCCTGCGCAACCGCCTGCGGCATCACATAATGCCCCTTTTGAAGCAGGAAAATCCTTGCCTGTCGGAAAACCTTTCGGCCATGGCCACAAGATTGCGGCAGGATGCCGCGGCTTTGGATGACTATGCCTGCGCCCATATGACCGACCGGGTGTCGGAACTGCAAAAAATGCCCCCGGCCGTCCGCAGCAGAGTCCTGGCGCAGCATTTGCTGAACGCCGGGGTAAAAGAGCCGGAAGCGGCCCATATTGCACTGCTGGAAAAGCTGGTTTTTTCCCGGAAGCCTTCGGCCAAAGCGGCCTTTCCCGGCGGCGTGACATTTACCCGGCGCTATGACACCTTGCAAGTGGCTGCCGATACAGCCCAGCTGACGGAAATGCCACTTGTCTGTCCGGGCGTTACGGAACTGCCGGGCCTGCGGATCGTCTGCAGTCCCAATCAGGACACGGCGTATAACACGGATTCCGTCCCGGTGGCTATGGGGAAAAATCCTGTGGTACGGGCAAGAAAAACCGGCGATTCTCTCCGTCTGGCCGGCGGCACAAAAAGCATCAAAAAACTGCTGATCGACCGGAAGATCCCGGCTGCTCAGCGGGAATATATTCCTGTGATTGCTGACGATACCGGCGTGCTGATGGTGGCAGGGATCGGCGGGAATTTAGACAGACTTTCTATGGATGAGGACGCCATCAGAATCCAAATCCAATACCTGTAAAAACATAGAATGGGAGGCTTCCAGGGTGGAAAAAAATATCAAAAAGGTCCTGCTGAGCCAGGAACAGATCGAAGCAAAAGTGGAGGAGCTGGCAGGTTACCTGCGGGCAGAATATGCTGACAAAAACCCGATCTTTATCGGCGTTTTAAAGGGCGTGGTGATTTTCTTTGCGGATATGGTGCGGAAAATGAACTTCCCCTGTGAGATCGACTTTATGTGCATCTCTTCCTACGGCGCAGGCGCTACCACCACCGGCAACGTGATGGTGAAAAAGGATATCTCTGCGGATATCAAGGGCCGTCATGTGGTGATTTTGGAGGATATTTACGATACCGGCAATTCTTTAACCTTCGTGCGGGATTATCTGCTTAGCAAGGAGCCGGCATCCCTGAAGATCTGCACCCTTCTGGATAAGCCTGAGCGGCGCAAGCCCGGCGTTACCCTGAAGCCGGAATATGTGGGCTTCACCATTCCCAATGAATTTGTGGTGGGCTACGGCCTGGACTTTAATGAGCAGTACCGCAACCTGCCCTATATCGGCGTTTTAAAGCCGGAAGTATACGAGAAATAAGGAGTACCGTTACCATTGAAAAATCGGAAAATAATTACCATCGTCCTTTATGTGGCGATTTTGCTGGTCGCCTTTTCCTGGATTCTGGGACTGTTCGGCGGCAAGGTCAATGAGATCCCTTATTCCCAGGTGATGACCCTGTTCCGTCAGAATCAGGTCAAAAGCTTTGTGGTGCAGGGGGATGTGATCGTCCTGAAGCTGCATACGCCCTATGAGGGGAAAAATGAGGTCAGCGCCTTGCTTGCTGACCCGGAGGGTTTCCGGCAGGATATGCAGCCTACCCTGGAGGAGCAGGCAAAGACCGGCGTGTTGGAAAGCTATGATTTCATCGCCGGTAAGGAACTGTCACCCTATGATTTCATTCTCCCCATCATTTTGGCAGGCCTTGCCATATTGCTGGTATGGGTGCTGGTGGTAGGCAGAGCCAATCAGAATAATCCTATGGCCAATTTCGGCCGGGCCCGTACCATGCTGGGTCAGGCCAAGGGTAAGAAAATCACCTTTGACGATGTGGCCGGTGTGGATGAGGAAAAGACCGAGCTGCAAGAGGTGGTGGACTTCCTGCGCAATCCCAAGAAATTCACCGATATGGGCGCAAAGATTCCCCACGGCATCTTGCTTGCCGGCGCGCCCGGTACCGGCAAGACCCTCCTTGCCAAGGCGGTAGCCGGCGAGGCGGGTGTGCAGTTTTTGTCTATTTCCGGCTCTGATTTTATGGAAATGTATGTGGGTGTGGGCGCCAGCCGTGTCCGCGACCTGTTCGACCAGGCGAAGAAGATCGCTCCGGCTATTATCTTTATCGATGAGATCGATGCGGTGGGCCGTAAGCGGGGCTCCGGCATGGGCGGCGGTCACGATGAGCGGGAGCAGACCCTGAACCAGCTGCTGGTGGAAATGGACGGCTTTGCCAAAACCGACGGTGTCATCGTTCTGGCAGCCACCAACCGCCCGGACATTCTGGATCCGGCGCTGCTGCGGCCCGGCCGGTTTGACCGCCAGATTCATGTCAGCGCTCCCGATGCCAAGGGCCGTGAGGAGATTCTGAAGGTCCACGCCAAGGATAAGCGGCTGGATGCATCTGTGTCCTTGAAAACCGTTGCTTTGGCCACTGCCGGCTTTACCGGCGCAGACCTGAGCAATCTTCTTAATGAAGCTGCCATTAAGGCCGTCCGGGAAGACCGTCCGGTTCTGACTATGGACGATCTGAACGAAGCAATGATGAAGATCATGGCAGGCCCGGAAAAGCGCAGCCGCGTCCGTCTGCAGAAGGATCTGAAAATCACCGCTGTCCACGAGGCCGGTCACGCTGTGGCGATGTACAGCCTGCCCACCCATGACCCGGTCCACCAGATCTCCATTATCCCCAGAGGCTATGCCCTGGGCCTTACCTGGACCACCCCCAAGGAGGACAGTAACCATCTGACCCGCAATGAGATGTATGAGCGCATCGTGGGTCTGTTGGGCGGCCGCGCCGCAGAGGAACTGTTTTTGAAGGATATTTCCACCGGCGCATCCAATGATATTGACCGGGCAAGTAAGCTGGCCCGGGATATGGTTGCCCGCTATGGTATGTGTGAGAATTTGGGTACTATTTCCTACACCGGCGGCGACGAGCTGTTCATCGGCCGTGATTACGAAAAGGTGAAGGGTTATTCCGAAAAGATAGCCGGCACCATTGACGACGAGGTCAAGGTGTTGATGGACAAGGCCTACGACCACTGCAAGCAGATTCTGACCCGGGACGCAGAGAAGATGAAGCAGATAGTCTCTTTCCTGCTGGAAAACGAGACCATGACCGGCCAGCAGTTTGCCGACTGTATGGCAGGTAAGGAAATCGGCCAGGCGGAGAAATCCACCCTGTTCGACAGTGTGAAAACCGAAGAATAACAAGAAGAGCCTGTCTCAAGACAGGCTCTTCTTGTTAAATACAGGGAATTCCTATAGTACATACAGATAGATAGCCAGCGCTTGCAGGAAACTTCCCAGCACCACAAAGATGTGAAATACCGAGTGAAACCACGGTTTTTTTGAGCCGATGCCGTAAAGCACCGCGCCCACTGTGTAGGCGATACCGCCGCCCAGCAGCAGCAAAAAACCGGGCTTTGTCAGAAGCTGCACCGCAAGGGGCAGAAAGAAGATGATCCCCCAGCCCATAGTGATATAGCAGATCATAGAGAAAATATTGTACTTTTTGAGGTCAATGGCGGTGAGTGTGGCGGCGGTGATGGCCAATGCCCATTCTGCCGCCAACAGCCCCCAGCCGATGAGCGGATATACCGGTGCAAAGCTTGAGAGCAGAATCGGCGTATAAGTGCCGCAGATGAGAAAATAGATGGTGCAGTGGTCAATGATCTGCATCACCTTTTTGCCGGTGCTGGGACGCAGACCGTGATACACGCTGGAAACAGCATACAGCGCGATCATCGTGCCCCCATAAATGGCAGACCCCACCACTCCCGGAAGATTTCCCCCCAGAGCCGCTTTGATCACGCAGGCCACCAGCGCAGCGATTCCTAATCCGCCGCCCACAATGTGGGTCACCATATTCATCACTTCTTCGCCCCGGGTATAATCCGGCAAAAACCGATCCCGCAGCTTGGTGCGTTTTGCCATAAAGCCACCGCCTTTCTGCTTCCAGTATATCCCAGCACCGCCAAAAGTCACCCTACCGGGGACGTTTTTACTGCCCGACGGGGGAGAGACGCATCTCTACTGTCGGTAGAATATGTGCATATTGCACAAAATGGGCACTTGTTTTTCTGCGGCTTAACAGGAAATTTACAATATTTTTCGATGCTTATTTGAGAAATCTATGCTATAATATTAGTGGCGGCAGGCAGCCGCCGAACCTTTGTTATTGAAGGAGCCGTTATGGATAACATCTTGTTTTTCTTGACACCGAAGGCAATGTGCGCCTTCTTAAGTGATGATTATACTGTGCGTCAGGCCCTGGAAAAAATGGAATCTGCCGGATTCGCGGCGCTGCCCATTCTCAACAAACGGGGCGAGTATCGGGGTACACTTACCGAGGGCGACCTACTGTGGGCGCTGAAGAATATGTGCTATATGGATATGCGCCAGGCGGAGGCCCGGCGAATTATGGAGATATCCCACCGCAGGGATTATGTTCCTGTCCGTGTCACCACGGATATGCAGGACCTTGTAAAGCGGGCTAGCGCCCAGAACTTTGTCCCGGTGGTAGACGATAAGGATACTTTCATCGGCATCGTCACCCGAAGCGCTATCATAAAATACTGCTCCAAGCAGCTTTTTCCCGATGAATGATACATAAATGCCGCCTGCGGGCGGCATTTTCTATTGAAAATGCGTCCGTTTTCTGTTAAAATATAAAAAATATACCCACGGAGGGAAACTATGAACGACGAAACACTCAAGACCACGCTTGGTAAGAATATCGGCGCCCACCGGAAGCGGCAGGGGCTGACCCAGGCAGGACTTGCGGAAAAATTGAATTATTCGGATAAAGCGGTATCCAAATGGGAGCGGGGGGAATCCATTCCCGATGTGCTGACGCTGATGCAGCTTGCAGAGCTGTTTGGCGTTACCGTGGATGACCTGCTTCAAGACCCCAATCGCCTGCCGGAGCAGACCGGTGCAGTGGTTGGCCGGATGGAAAAGGCTGTGGAAAAGCATCTCAAGCGCAAGGCGGACAAGTTGAGCATTTTGGGGCTCAGCTCCCTGTTAGTTTGGTTTGTGGCGCTGCTGCTTTTTGTGATTATCTCTTCTCTGGGAATCGAAAAGAGCTGGCTTGCTTTTGTGTATGCCATTCCTGCCAATGCCATTGTCCTGCTGAGCCTGCTTTCTGCCTGGCGGGATTTCCGATGGAATAAGACACTGGTCTCTGTTATCATGTGGGGCAGCCTTTTGAGCCTGTATATGTCCCTTTATCTGTTTGGTAGTTTTAACATCTGGAAGCTGTTCCTGCTGGGTATTCCCGGTCAACTGGCAATCTATCTGTGGTTCCGGATGTTCCGCAAAGGGCCTAAGGAGGAGCAAAATGGATAAAAAAGCGCTGCGCTGGGAGATTCGGGAGAAAAAGCGCGCCATGACCGAGGAAGAAATCATCAGCCGCAGCGAAAAACTTGGCGCGTTGTTTACCGCCACCGAGGCCTACCGGAATGCCAAGTCTGTCTATGGCTACCTGCCCTATAATCAGGAAGTCCGCACCGTTCCCATGCTGCAAAAAGCGCTGGAAGACGGTAAGCGGGTGGCTGTTCCCAAGGTCTACGGTGATACGATGAAATTCCTTTGGCTGGTGGACCTGTCCCAGGTGGAAAAAAGCGAAATGGGCATCCCCGAGCCGGTGGAAGACGGCCCTGTTGCCGATGATAAAACCGCATTGGTGCTGATGCCCGGCGTTGCCTTTACCCAAAATGGCGACCGTATGGGTTACGGCGGCGGCTATTACGACCGATTCCTTGCCTGCGAGCCGGACCATCCCACCGTCGCCCTTTGTTATGAATTCCAAATGGTGGAAAGCCTGCCCACAGAGGAATTTGACATTCCTGTGGATACAGTTCTGTGGGCATAAATGGAGAGAGAATTATGCACATACCCACAGTCACCACCGATCAATTAGAGCTTGTGACCTTTGCCCAGGCCCTGAAGGCGGCCAATACCCCAAACGGGGAATACGATATTGAAAAGTGGCTTTACGCCCCTAATTTCTACTCGGAGTATCGGTACATACTGGGCACCCGGGGAAAAAATCCCTTGATCTGCATCGGCATCAATCCCTCCACCGCCCAGCCCGGGGATCTGGACAACACCTTAAAATCTGTGGAGCGGATCGCCCACGGCAACGGCTTTGACAGTTTTATTATGTTCAATGTCTATGCCCAGCGGGCCACCGACCCGGATGCTATGGAAAAGGTCTGTAATCTGCAGCTGCACAATGAGAATCTGGAGGCCTTCCGCTATGTGCTTTCTATCTCTGAAAAGCCTGCGGTGTGGGCAGCCTGGGGTACGATCATTGAAAAGCGGGATTACCTGCCCGGCTGCCTGCAGGATATGCTGGCAGTGGGTAAGGAATACGGCGCTTGCTGGTACTGCGCAGGCCGCACCAGTAAAAAGGGCCACCCCCACCACCCCCTGTATCTGCGTAAGGATGAGAAGATCCGCCCCTTTGATGTGGATGCATACTTAGAAAGGCTGTAAATCTTATGGAAAATGAATGCGAAACCTGCTGGCATTACGACTACGACGAGGAATACGACGAGTATTACTGCAAAATGGACCTGGACGAGGACGAGGTGTACCGCCTCTATGCCAACCCCAAGGCCCATTGCCCCTATTATCGGCAGGGTGATGACTATACCCTTGCAAGGAGACAGTAAATGAAACGGTTAATGTTAATTTTGCTGGCAGTACTGCTGCTGGCAGGCTGCGGCAAGAAGAAAACAGGTCCCCAGCCCACAGAGAGTGACCCCAATATCCCGCCCCCTGTGACCTTATACATTCCGGGCAGCAATGTGGAAAAGAAGACCGACGGCGCGGTGCGCCTTTACGGTCTGGAAGACGATAGCTATTTTGGCATTTCCAATATGGGCAGCCATCTGCTGGTGATGGGTAACAAGGGTCTGACCGTCCTCACCGGTGAAGATGGCCAGGTGAGAGCAACACTTCAGACCGATGCGGTTCTGGCCGGTACAGTTAAGGATATTGCTCCCACCGGTGTAGCTTATTATCAGCCCACTTCCCGCGTTGTGACGGTGCTCAATCCCCAGCTGCAAGTAGCAGGGAAGATGGAACTGCCCAAGGAAATTGTGGGAGATCCTTGTATCAGCATTGTGAAAAACGAGGTCTTTTACTCCACCGGAAGCGAGTTGCGGGCGCTGAATATGACCACCGGCATCTCCCGTTTACTGCGGCAGCAGACCGCATCCACACAGACGCTCCTGGGCGCCTATTTTGACGGTACGGTGCTTTTATGCCGGATTACAGATGCCGATGGCGATGTGTCCACAGAGTATATTTCCGCCGAGACCGGTCAGACACTGGCCCATGGCCGGGAGGATACTGCGCTGCTGACCGTGGGCGACCGCTATATTGCCCAGTGGCAGGAAGGTGTTTTGCAGCAGACCGCTTTCGGTGTCCGGGGCGAAGCACCGCAGAGTCTTCAGATTCTGCCGCCTGCCGCCGAAACCAAGGACGGCCGGGCTGTGATTCCCGGTGCAAACCGGGTGGTGGACCACGTTATGACGGAAACCGGTCTGGAGCTGATCTGTTACGACTTGAATTCCGGTAAACGCATTGGCCGGACGGTGCTTCCCGGTGTTCGGGCCCCCATCGCTTTCAGCGGCGACGGTAGTGATATTTATATGCTGGCCACGGACACGGAAAAGACCTGCCATGCTTTGTACCGTTGGAATGTAGCCAAATCCGGCACCGGGGAGGAGACGGTTTATACCGGCCCTTTGTACACCGCTGAAAATCCCGACACCGAAGGTCTTGCCCAAAGCCGGGCGCTGGCGGATACCTACCAAACTCAGTATGGCGTAAAGCTGCTGCTCTGGCAGGATGCTGTGAAGGTCACCGGCGGACATACCCTAACACCGGAGTACCATCCCCAGATCATCAACGGAATGCTGGAAAAAATAAAACCTGTTTTAGAGCAATTCCCGGAGAAATTCCTGCTGAAGACGGTAGAAGCCGGTTGGATCCGTATCGCGCTGGTCCGTGATATCGCAGGGGACGCCGATTGGGCGCAGTTCTGGGACGGAAAAGACTGCTGGGTCATCCTGTCTGCTGAGTCGGACATCGCCTCCTGCTTGCTGCAGGGCATTGCCTATGGCGTGGATGCCCATGTGCTGGGCAATAGCCGTGAGTTTGATACCTGGGCGGAACTGAATCCCAAGGGCTTTGATTATACCTATAGTGCCCATGTCGTCGGCAATACCAACTACCTGACAGAAGGCAAACGGGCCTTTGCGGATCTGCAGTCCATGACCTACCCCAACGAGGACCGCTGCCGGATCTTCTACTATGCGTGCCTTCCCCAGCGGGCGGAGCTCTTCTCCTCGCCGGTGATGCAGGCAAAGCTTCTGCGGCTTTGTAAGGGCATCCGAGAAGGGTATAATCTGCAAAAAAGAACAGAGACTTTTGCCTGGGAGCAGTATCTGGAAACCTCCCTTGCTTATGTGCCCGAAACCTGACATTACCCCCGGAGCTTCTGCTCCGGGGGCTTGCTTTGGAAAAACCTGCTTGCAAAGTGGTGTAAACTTGCTATAATAAGGTAAAATACATTTATAATATAGAAAAGGAGGAGTACCCGTGTCTGGCGAGAAAAGAATCCTGCGCCATTGGAAGCGCGCCCGTAGGCTGCGTCTGCGCGCCACGCAGATTATCGCGCTGATGTTTGCCGGCATCATTTTGCTGGGCGCCGGTCTGCTGAGCCTGCCGGTGGCCTCCCGCAGCGGTGTGTCCTGCGGATTGTTTCCGGCTCTGTTTACGGCAACCTCCGCCACCTGTGTCACCGGTCTTGTTTTGTTTGACACCTGGAGTCAGTGGAGCGGCTTTGGACAGACGGTACTGCTGCTACTCATTGAAGTGGGCGGCTTGGGCTTTATGTCCATCGCGGCGATTGTGATCTTTATGCTGCGGAAAAAGGTCGGTCTGAAGCAGCGAATGGTTATGGCCCAGGCCATGAGCCTGAACGATATGCAGGGCGTTGTCCGGCTGCAGAGGATCGTGATTTTTGGTTCTCTGGCGGTGCAGTTTGCCGGCGCGCTGATCCTGTTTCTCCGCTTTTTACCGGAGTACGGTTTCCGTCAGGCCGCAATATGGGGTGTTTTTCACGGCGTATCCGCCTTCTGTAACGCAGGCTTTGATCTGTTCGGTGCGCTGATACCCGGCCAGAGCGTCATACCCCTTAACCATGACCCGGTTGTGCTGATTACCTTGATGATCCTGATCACTGTCGGCGGTTTGGGATTTTTTGTTTGGGAGGAACTGCTCCGGGTGCGCTCCTTCAAAAAGTGTAGCGTCTATACCAAACTGGTGCTCATCGCCACATTGACCATCGTCCTTTTGGGCGCAGGCGTTGTGCTGCTGCTGGAGTGGAATAATCCCGAGACCTTAGGCAATATGCCCCCGTGGCAGAAAATTCTCAATGCCTTTTTCCAGACGGTGACCATGCGTACCGCCGGCTTTGCGTCGGTGGACCAGGCGGGGTTGACGGAAGCAGGCAAGGCGGTGTCCATGGTCATCATGCTCATCGGCGGATCCTCCGGCTCTACTGCCGGTGGCCTGAAGACCGTGACTTTTGTGGTATTGGTGCTGTTCATCTGGGCCAAGGCCCGGGGTAAAAATACGGTCCATGTATTCCACAGGACCATTCCCGATGCCAAAGCCACCGATGCTATGACCATCTTTTTCATTATGGTGCTGCTGGCATTCTTTGGCGGCTTCTTCATTTCTGCCACCGCGCCGGTCACCTTTACCGACGGCCTGTTTGAGGCGGTCTCCGCGCTGGCTACGGTGGGTGTTACCGCTGGCGTGACCACAGTTCTGGGCCTGCCGGCGCAGCTGTTGCTGATTGCTTTTATGTACTTTGGCAGGGTGGGCGTGCTCACCATCAGCCTGGGCTTCTTAATGGGAAATAAGGCGGAAGACCGTTTCCGCTATGCAGATACCAATTTGTTGATTGGATAGGAGGATTGTTATGCGATCTTATATCGTTGTAGGTTTGGGCCGGTTTGGTACTGAGGCGGCCAGAAGGTTATGTGAGCTGGGCTGCGAGGTGCTGGCTATGGACAGAAGCAGTGAGCTGGTACAGGGAATCAGCGCCAATGTGACCCAGGCGGTAGTGGGCGATGCCCGGGATAAAGAGGTCCTGCGGGCCTTGGGCGCAGCGGATTTTGATTGCGCCATTGTTGCCATTGGTGATAGCTTGGGCGACTCTGTGCTGGCTACCATGAATTTGAAGGAACTGGGCGTTCCTTATGTGGTCTGCAAGGCCCATGATGAGACCCACCGGCAGGTGCTGATCAAGCTGGGCGCAGACAAGGTGGTGATTCCTGAGCAGGAGCAGGCCTGCCGTCTGGCCCGGAATCTGTCCAGTCCCAATGTGCTGGATTATATCGAACTGTCCGATGCCTACGGTATCATTGAAGTGCCTGCGCCGGCATCCTGGATCGGCAAGAGTCTGAAGGATTTGAATGTCCGGGCAAAGCTGGGTGTCAATATCATCGCGGTCAAGCAGGGGCGTACAGTCAATGTTTCTCCCGGCGCGGACTATGCGATTCTGCCTGGCGATGTGATGGTAGTGCTGGGCGATACCGCTGCCCTTAACGCGGTGCAAAAGCTATGACAGAACATATTACTTCCCGGAAAAATCCCCTTTTGCAGCAGGTAAAAAAGCTACTGACTTCCAAGAAAGCAAGATTGGAAGCGGGCCTGTTTGTGTCCGATGGCACCAAGCTGCTACAGGAGGCTATCCGCTGGTGGCCGGGCCTTGACACGGTGATCTTGTCTCAGGATGTGGAAATGGACATTCCCGACGGCGTGCGGACGGTGGTCGTGCCTAAGGATGTGATGGAATCCATCTCGCCTATGCAGACCCCCCAGGGTGCGTTGTTTCTGTGCCGATTGCCGGAGGAAAAGCCCTTTGTTCCCAAGCCGGGTATGCTCCTGCTGGACGGTATTCAAGACCCGGGCAATTTAGGTACGATCCTGCGGACCGCCGATGCGTTACAGATTCCCGTAGCCCTTTTGGAGGGCTGCGCTGATCCCTATAGCCATAAGGTGGTCAGATCCAGCATGGGCGCGGTGTTTCGCATGGAAGTGTTCCAGACCACCTGGCAGACGGTAAAATCCGCCTGCGCAGAGGCGCAAATTCCCATCGCCGTCACCGCCCTGTCGGATACGGCCCAGGATCTGCGGCAAGCGCCCTTGCAGACCATGGCGGTGGTCATCGGTAGCGAGGGACAGGGCGTGCGGGACGAGATATTGACCTGCGCCCAGCATAGTCTGATCATTCCCATGAATCCCCATTGCGAATCTCTGAACGCGGCAGTGGCCGCAGCCATCGTCATGTGGCAGATGAAACAGTAGAGATAAAGGTGAAAGAATGCTTTTATATTGGCTCTGGTTTGCAGAACTGAAGAACATATCCCTGCAGCAAAAGCATAGGCTTTTGGCGCAGGCCGGGGACCCGGAGACCCTGTACCATTCCCAGATAGACCGTTGGGATATTTCCTGCAAAGCCAAAGTGGCTTTGCAGGATAAATCCCTGCAGACGGCGGAGAAAATCCTGCGAGATTGCAAGGCAAAGGGTATCGGCATTCTGCCTGTGGCGGACAGCGCTTACCCAGCCCGGCTTCGCAATACCCACGATGCGCCCCTCGTTCTGTATTATAAAGGCATTTTGCCGGATTGGGACGGCGTCCCCTTCATCGGCGCTGTTGGTACCCGGAAGGCTTCCCTATACGGCCTGCAGGTGGCCCGCCGTTTAGCCGGGCAGATTACCCGTTCCGGTGGATGTGTCATATCCGGCGGCGCAGCCGGTGCGGATACCGCTGCCATGCAGGGCAGCCTGGATGCAGGCGGTCCTGTGGTGGGCGTGTTGGGTGGCGGTGTGGATATCGTCTATCCCCGCAGTAATAAAAATCTCTTTGCGGCCGTGACAGAAAACGGCTGCCTGCTCTCGGAATACCCGCCCGGCGCAGAGCCGTTGCCCTGGAATTTTCCTGCCCGAAACCGCATTATCAGCGGTATCAGTAGCGGTGTGCTGGTGGTGGAAGCGCCCCAAAGAAGCGGCGCGCTGATTACCGCCCGGTATGCCATGGAGCAGGGAAGAGATGTGTTTGTAGTTCCCGGGAATATTGACAATGCTTCCTGCGCCGGCAGTAACCTTCTGCTGCAGGAGGGCGCGACCCCGGTATTTTCCGGCTGGGATGTGCTGGAGTGCTATGAATTCCTGTACTCCGGCAAGCTGAAAAAGCATAAGGCAGAGCCACTTTATGCCCAGCGGGAACCGGAAGCAAGGGTGGCTGAAACTGTGTCTATGCCTACCCCAAAATCGGAAAATGGGACAACCGCCCGAAAAAATTCCATTGACAACGGGCCGGTTTCCACTTATAGTGTGTTAGAAAATAAGCAGATTACCCTGAACGCGGACGAGCAGGCGGTGATAGCCCTGCTGACCGATACGCCCCAAGAGCCTGCAGAACTGCTGGCAAAGCTTTCACTGCCGTCGGGAAAGGTGCTGTCGGCGCTGACGATGCTGGCGGTGAAAGGCCTTGTGCAAAAGCACCCCGGCGGCCGGGTGAGTCTGAAATAATAATGTATGGAGGAAAGTATGCGCTCCAATCTTGTCATTGTGGAGTCGCCCCATAAGGCGAAAACGATAGGTAAATTTCTTGGCCCGGAGTATGTGGTAAAGGCCAGTATGGGCCATTTGCGCGACCTGCCCAAAAGCACCATGGGCGTGGATATTGCCGGCAACTTTGAGCCGGAGTATATCCCCCTGCCGGACCGGGCGGAACTGATCGATGAGCTGAAAAAGGCCGCCAAGAAGGCCGATACCGTGTATCTGGCAACGGACCCTGACCGTGAGGGCGAGGCCATTGCCTGGCACCTGCAGGAACTGCTGGAGCTGCCGGCGTCCAAGACCCTGCGGGCCCCCTTCAATGCCATCACCGAAAAGGTGGTCAAGGAGGCCATTGCCAATCCCCGGACCATCGATGCCCATTTGGTGGATGCCCAGCAGGCCCGCCGTGTACTGGACCGGATCGTGGGCTATGAGCTGTCGCCTCTGCTGTGGAAGAAGATCCGCAGAGGTCTGTCTGCCGGTCGTGTCCAGTCTGTAGTTACCCGATTGGTGGTGGACCGGGAAAATGAGATCCGCGCCTTTGTTCCCCAGGAGTACTGGTCGCTGGATGTAAAGCTGAATCTCACCGAAAAGCCCGGCTGTTTTACTGCCCATTATTATGGCGACGAGAAGAAGCGGGAGCTGGAGAACGAGGCGCAGGTGCAGGCCATCATCCGGGATATTACCGGCGGCGAATTTGCTGTCACCAGCGTCAAGCGGGCAGATAAAAAGCGCTCTGCCGCCCCTCCCTTTACAACCTCTACTTTGCAGCAGGAGGCTGCCCGCAAGCTGAATATGACCCCCAAGCGCACCATGGCTGTAGCCCAACAGCTCTATGAAGGCGTGGATGTGACAGGGGAGGGCACTCTGGGTCTGATCACCTATATGCGTACAGACTCCCTGCGCCTGTCTGATGAAGCGATGGCGGCAGCCAAAAGCTTTATCACCACCCGCTACGGTAAGAACTATCATTACGGCTCGTTCCATGTATTTAAGACCAAGTCCGGCGCCCAGGATGCCCACGAGGCGATCCGCCCCACTCATGTGGAGCTGGATCCCGAGAAGATCCAGAGCAGCCTGACCAAGGAACAGTACCGGCTTTATAAGCTGATCTGGAGCCGTTTCCTGGCTTCTCAGATGGCAAATGCGGTCTATGATACCGTGGCCATCGATACCCGGTGCGCCGGCCATACCTTCCGCAGCACCCACCAGAGTGTCAAGTTCCCGGGCTTTTTGGCTGTCTATGAAGAGGGCCGGGACGATGAGGCTGAGGCCACAGGCACCCCCCTGCCGGACCTGCAGGAGGGCGATAAGGCAATTGCCTCTGAAATCAAACCCGAGCAGCACTTTACCCAGCCCCCTGTCCGCTATAACGAGGCAAGCCTCGTCAAGGCAATGGAGGAAAAGGGTATCGGCCGTCCCTCCACCTATGCCACCATCGTCTCCACCATTCAGGACCGGGAGTATGTGACCAAGGTAGATAAGCGCCTGCAGCCCACGGCTTTGGGCGAGGTGGTTACCGGATTGATGCTGGAGCGGTTTAACGACATTATCGATGTGGAATTCACCGCCAATATGGAGACCCGTCTGGACGAGGTGGAAGCCGGCAATCAGAATTGGAAGGCCCTGCTGGCTGATTTCTATAAAGGCTTCCATCAGGAGCTTGTGGACGCAGAGGAGGCCTTGGCCGGCACCCGGCTGAAAGTGCCTGATGAAGTAACCGAGGAGATCTGTGAGGTCTGCGGCAGAAATATGGTGGTCAAGGCCGGCCGGTTTGGCAAATTCCTTGCCTGCCCCGGTTTCCCGGAGTGTAAGAACACCAAACCTATCGTGGAAAAAATGCCCGGCCGCTGCCCCAAGTGCGGCAGTACCATCTTAAAGCGCAAGTCCAAGCGTGGCTACGCCTATTATGGCTGCGAACGGGGCGCAGAGTGCGGCTTTATGACCTGGGATGTGCCCACAGCCACCGATTGTCCCAAGTGCGGCCAGACCATGTTCAAAAAATCCGGCCGGGGCAGAATGAAGTCCTTCTGCATCAACGAAGCCTGCGAAAACTTCCTGCCGGAGGATAAGCGGGGCTATTATAAAAAGAAAGAAGCGGAGGAAACCGCTGAGGAGAAGCCTGCCAAGAAGGCGGCGGCAAAGAAATCCACAGCCAAGAAATCCGCAAAATCGAAGGAGACCAAGTGATGGCAGTTGTGAAAGTCATCGGCGCGGGCCTTGCCGGCACGGAAGCGGCCTGGCAGCTGGCCCAGCGGGGCATTTCCGTGGAGCTTTACGAGATGAAGCCTCACAAAAAATCCCCGGCCCACCACACAGATACCTTTGCGGAGCTGGTCTGTTCCAACTCTCTGCGCGGGGATAAAATTGAAAATGCCGTTGGCTTGCTCAAAGAGGAGCTGCGCCGTTTGGGTAGCCTGATCATCACCTGCGCCGATGCCACCCGTGTGGAGGCAGGCGGTTGTTTGGCGGTGGACAGACAGGGGTTTTCCGATTTGGTAACGGAAAAGATCCGGAATCACCCCAATATCACAGTGATCGAAGGGGAAGTGACCCAGGTGCCGGAAGGCCCTGTGATCGTGGCCACCGGCCCGTTGACCTCTGACACCCTGTCCAAGTCCATCGGCGAATACTTTGGTAGCGATTACCTACACTTTTTTGATGCGGCCGCCCCCTTGGTGACGGCGGACTCCATCGATATGAACGAGGGCTGGTGGCAGAGCCGGTATGACCGGGGAACACCGGATTATGTAAACTGCGCCATGAATAAGGAGCAGTACGAAGCCTTTGTGGCGGAGCTGATCGCCGCCGAGGAGGCGGAGGTCCACGGCTTTGAGGACAAGCGGGTGTTTGAGGGCTGTATGCCTGTGGAGGTTATGGCCCGCAGGGGCATCGATACCCTGCGGTATGGCCCGCTGAAGCCTGTGGGTCTTGTGGACCCCAAAACCGGCAAAGAGCCTTATGCGGTGGTCCAGCTGCGGCAGGACAATGCCGCCAAGAGCGTATTCAACCTGGTGGGTTTCCAGACTCATCTGAAATTCGGCGAGCAGAAGCGGGTGTTTTCCATGATCCCGGCCCTTCGGAATGCGGAATTCGTCCGCTACGGTGTGATGCATCAGAACACCTTCCTGCAAAGCCCCAAGCTGCTGGATAAGTACTACGCCGACCGGCGCAACCCATTGGTGGCCTTTGCCGGCCAGATGACCGGCGTGGAGGGCTATGTGGAGAGCGCCGCCTCCGGCTACCTGGCAAGCGTTGCTATGGCTGCCAAGGTGCTGGGAACAGAAATTCCCGATTTTCCCAAGGAAACAGCCATCGGCGCCCTGGGTCTGTACATCAGCGATGAACGGATTGAGAACTTCCAGCCTATGAATGTGAATTTCAGTATTATTGCCCCGCTGGAGCAGCGGATCCGCAAGAAAGCAGAGAAGAACTTGGCCATTGCCAATCGGTCCTTGGCCATCATTGATACCTTAGTAGAGCAGATGAGGAAGGTGTAACAATGAAGATCATTTTGGATGCAATGGGCGGTGACAATGCCCCTATGGCACCGGTTATGGGTGCATTGCAGGCAGCAAAAGACTTTGGCGCGCAGATCATTTTGGTAGGCAAGGGAGAACAGATCCTGCAGGCGATGAATCAGCAGGGGATCGATACCCTGCCGGAGGGCGTGGAGATCGTCCACGCAGACGGTGTGGTGGATGTCCACGATGACCCCACCGCAGCGGTGCGGAAGCATAAGGATTCGTCTATGATGGTGGGCCTGAAGATGCTCGCCGACGGCGAGGGCGATGCGGTTATCTCTGCCGGCTCCACCGGCGCGCTGCTCAGCGGCGCAACCTTGATCGTCAAGCGGGTCAAGGGCATCCGCCGGGCGGCTATGGGCCCCGTGATGCCCAATAAGGCCGGCGGTAAGACGGTTATCTTAGACTGCGGCGCCAATGCCGAGTGCACCCCGGAATTTCTGCTGCAGTTCGGTGTGGTAGGCTCGCTGTACGCCAAAAAGTACTTAGGGGTGGAAAACCCCAAGGTGGGCCTTCTGAACATCGGCGCGGAGGATACCAAGGGAACGCCCCTGCAGAAGGAGGCCTATGCCCTTTTACAGCAGGCAAGCGAAAAGGGCCTTATCAACTTTGTTGGCAATACTGAGGCCCGGGATGTCCCCTTGGGTGCGGTGGATGTGGTGGTGTGCGATGGCTTTGCCGGCAATGTGCTGCTCAAATCCATCGAAGGCACGGCTATGTTTATGGGCAGCCTAATGAAGCATAAGATCTTTAAGCGGAGCTTCTTGTCTAAGATCGGCTACCTGTTCTGCAAAAAAGGCGTGGACGAGGTCATGGGTATGCTGGATTACCGTACCATTGGCGGCACCCAGTTTTTGGGTATCCGCAAGCCGGTTATCAAGGCCCACGGATCTTCCGATGCCCTTGCCTTCCGCAACGCGGTAAAGCAGGCCATGGAAGCGGCCAATGCCGATTTCTCCGCCGAGCTGGAGCAGAGCCTGCAGGCGCTGGAGGGTGCGCAGAATGATTAAGGACTTGGAATCGGCCATCGGCTACCAATTCAAAAATATCACCCTTTTGCAAAACGCGCTGACCCACTCCTCCTATGCCAACGAGTGTTGGCACGACAGCCTGAAAAGCAATGAGCGGCTGGAGTTCTTGGGGGATTCCGTTTTGGGTATGGTGGTGGCCGAGCACTTGTACCGCAATTTTCCGGACCGGCCCGAGGGCGAGCTGACCCGGATGCGGGCGGATATGGTTTGCGAGACCAGTCTTGCGGCTATTGCAGAAAAACTGCAGCTTGGCAGCTATCTGCAGCTGGGCAACGGCGAGGAGCAAAGCGGCGGAAGAAGCCGTCCGTCCATTCTTGCGGACGCGGTGGAATCGGTGATCGCCGCCTGTTTTCTCGACGGCGGTATGGCCGCGGCGGAGCGGTTTATCCGGGACTTTGTCCTGTGTAATGTACCGGCCAGCCAGCTGAAGAACAAGGACTATAAGACCACCCTGCAGGAGCTGGTCCAAAAGAAGAAAAATCAGCTCATCAGCTATCGGCTCACCGGCGAGTCCGGCCCGGACCACGATAAACAGTTTGCCGTGGAGGTGACCCTCAACGGTCAAGTGGTAGGCAGCGGCATCGGCTCCAGCAAAAAGCGGGCCGAGC
Organism: Oscillospiraceae bacterium; assembly: GCA_017502265.1. Classification (GTDB taxonomy): domain Bacteria; phylum Bacillota; class Clostridia; order Oscillospirales; family Oscillospiraceae; genus Faecousia. Next base: position 7,689 of record JAFVVI010000002.1, on the reverse strand, counting down.
AGGATGCTGCCCGGGCAGCCATTGCATCGTTGTTCCCCGGCGAAATTTAAAAAATGCATAATCCCTCCTGTGGCGGAAAAAATACCACAGGAGGGATTTTCTATGACGGAAAAAGAATACGGAAAACTGATTAAAGATATGTCGCCCAAATCGCCTATCGGCAAAGACTGCCTCATGGCCTTTTTGATCGGCGGCCTGATCTGCACCATCGGACAGCTGTGCATGAACGGCTATACAGCCCTTGGTCTGGATAAAACCGGCGCAAGCACCGCCACCTGCATTACGCTGATTTCTCTGTCTGCGCTGCTGACGGGCCTGAGCCTGTACGACAACATCGCCAAACACGCCGGCGCCGGCACATTGGTACCTATCACCGGCTTTGCCAATTCCATCGCCGCCCCCGCCGTGGAATTCAAAACCGAAGGTATGATTCTCGGTGTCGGCGCTAAAATGTTCACCATCGCCGGCCCGGTTATTGTTTACGGTGTGTCAGCTTCGGTGATTTACGGCCTGATCTATTGGATAACCACATTGTTTTAACAGGTGATTGATTGAAAATCGGACACCATGATGGTGTCCGATATCATAATTAAGGTGTTTTCAAAAGAAAATCATTACGACTCCCCTTGGTAAATAGATGGGGGAAACTCAACTTTGTTGTGTCTGGGTAATCTGTGTGCAATCTAAGCGACCCATCGTGTTGTAATATGAATTTTGCGCAGAGAGTGTCTCCAGGATCATAAAACTCAATATATTTATCAGTAAGCTTAAATGAAATAGAAGGGCCGCCACCACCTATGGCATAGTATTTTTCTCCTTCATATTCAAAGATTTTCAAGATAACTCCCTGCGGGGGATTTTCAGCATCGAATTTGAAATACCACGACTCTAAATAACCATATCTGGTTCCGTCCCATTCGATCTCTATGAATGTGAGTTTGTCGCCGTCCACTTTGATGGATACATAGCTTGTGGGTTCAAAATGTTCTTGCGGATTGACCATATCTTCTTTTCCGCAAGAAGAACATTTGCCATTATCATACTTGTGCTCTGTAGGATTTCCTTCTGTTATATTACATACAGAACATATCTTAGCGGTAGTGCAGGTGGCGTCCTTCCAGTTATGACCGGCAGCAGAGCCTTCGGTAGTACCACAGGTGGAGCAGGTCTTAGGCACAGTGCAGGTAGCGTTTTTCCAACTATGTCCGTTAGCCTTTCCCTCTGTTGCACCGCACTCGTTGCAGGTTTTAGGAGTAGTGCAGGTCGCATCCTTATATGTGTGAGAGCATTGTGTTGGAGCGGGATCCTCTGTAGGTGGAGTCGTCGGTTTTGTGGCAGGCGCAGTCGTTTCTTCTGTGCTGGGGGATATGGTGGCGGTCGTTTCTTCAGAGGGCTGATGTTCTTTAACCTTCACTTTTACCTGCAGCTTTAGCTCAGGTGCTACCTGGTTTACGACTTCAGATATTTCATTTAAGACTTCATTCTTATCCACAGGATTATCTTTCGTTTCTGAAATTTCTATATGAACGACTGTTGTGCTTTTGATAAAGTCGCTTTCGTTTGCCTTGGATACGATCTGCTCCATAGCTTCTGTATAATGGACCTCTTCTACAGAAAGCTGTTCCATGATCTTTTTAGCATCTTTGTTGACAGCCTCTACAGCCAACACGTTGCCATCTGCATCCAAATATAAACGAATTTGCGGATTGATGGTAACCAATAACACTGTTGCGTAATTCTCCGGAGGTACAAATTCTGCAATCTCTCCTTCTGTAGTTTCGTTCAGTGTGGTGTTTTGGCTGGTTTCGGTATTACTTTCTGAGATTTCCGGAGTTTTATTGCCGCAAGCAATCAAGGAAAATAGCATTATGAGCAAAAGGATAATAGATAGAACCTTTTTCATTACAATTCCCTCTTTCTGTAAAAAGTGCGCAGCGGTCGCTGCGCACGAAAAATGCAGCTTCATCCTGCTGCGACACAGTTCACTTCCGTAAATAGGCAATGACGATAAAGCATACATTTTTACACAAAAAGTATGCCTATCCGTAAGAATATTAAACTGTGTCGCAGGGTTATTTTAGCACGACATTTCAAACAATGCAATAATTTTGTTAAAATTGGGTCCTAACGGAACACGAATCTATGGGTCCTATATTGACACCAGCAGAAGGTATGATCCATTGGCTAACAACCTTGTTTTAACAGGCGGTTTAATAACCGCCTGTACTTATTTCACCGTACATCTGGCCGATCCTGCGGGCGTGCTGCCCTGCTTTTTGGAAAAACTGTTCCAAGGACAATTGCCTATAGATCCAATCCTCCGGATTTTCGGATTTGGATTGCAGCTTGATTTCAAAATTTAAGGTCTCTTGTTTTGCTGCGCTTTTTAACCTGCCAATGGCCAAATCCCAATCGATATTTCCGTCAAAGGGCAGAAAATGCAGGTCGTCCTTGCCGGACGGAATACCGGATGGATCCCGCAGACCCCGGTTATCGTTCAGGTGCGTCATAATGAGCCGATCCCCAAACCGCTGTAAAAAGTCAGCTTTGTGGGGATAGCAATGATCGTGGCCGGAATCCCAACAAAATCCCACATAGGCGCAATCCCGGTAGCGTGCCAACAATGCGTCAAGATACTCTTCGCCCTCTAAATTTTCAAAGGCGATAGATACGCCTTTTTGCTCCGCATAGGACACGATGCGGTCAAAAGCCCGGAAATCAAGGGCTGTTTCCGGGAAGGCATAATTGAGTCCCTGCCAACCGTGAACCACCAGGATAGGGATATGGAATTGCCCGCAGGCATTGATGCTGCGCAGAATACTGTCCTCCACTTGGGAAGATAGGGGAGCATCCGGCTGCCACAGGAGGGGAATACCTTTGCGGGGCGCATGGAGCGATTGGATGGTCATACCGTGTGCGTGGGTGCAGGCAGCGAGGTGGCGCAGATCCAATTCCGGCGACCAGACCGGCGACACGGCAGAAAAACCGGAGGCTGCCAGCAAAGCAATGACCTTTGCAATGGGCAGACTGTATTGGGATTGTAAAGAAAAACCAAGGCCAATCATCACAATAGCACCTCCTGAATGATAGTTACAGTATAGCACATACGCAAATGCTTGTAAACTTTCTGCGAAATAAATAGGCTTTAAGTTGACACAGGCAGGGGGTAGCCTCTACACAATGAAAAGCTCGACCAATTTAGTCAAGCTTTTTGTCTTGTATTTTCGGATTTTGTCGTATATAATAAAAATAACTTAATGCTTGGAGGTGTGCGCCGTTATGGAATTACTGCAGCTGAAGTATTTTAAGACCGTGGCGGAGTTTGAGAAAATTTCTGCGGCGGCAGAAGCGCTCTATATTTCTGCGCCTGCGCTGAGCACGTCGATTTCCCGGCTGGAAAAGGAATTGGGCGTGCAGCTGTTTGACCGTTACGCCAAGCGTATTGCCCTCAATGCCCAGGGGGAACTGTTTCTGCGGTATGTCAATCAGATGTTTGATGCCCTGGAGTGCGGCAAAAAAGAACTTTTGCAGAACGCCATCCAGCAAAAGAAGCATATCTGGATCGCAACCACTACCTCCAATTTGTGGATGGACCTCATTACCGAGTTTTCCCAGGCTTGCCCCCAGTACACCCTGTCCTGCACCAATTTGAATTTGGACAAGTTATCTTTGGGATTTCTTTCTGCCCAGTACGCATTTGTGCTGGCGGCAGAGGAGGATATCCCGGCTTCCCTGGCCGATGATATGGAGAGTATCCTCCTGTTTGAGGATCGCCCAGCGGTTATGGTCCACCCGAACCACCCCTTTGCCGCCAGGACCTCTGTAGGCATTGAGGAATTGGCGCAGCAGACGCTGTTTTTGCCCATGCAGGGCACGGCTCAGTATGAGCGCTTTGTCAAGCTCTTTGTTGCAAACGGCGTGGCATTTCCCAATGCAACCTCCTGCTCGTACCAGTTTTATCGCAATCTTGTGGAGGAGCAGATGGGCGTTGCGTTCAGCACAGAACATACCGGCAGGATCGATCGGTCCAATATTCGCTACATTCCCATTGATAATATCTGCCCGCCCTGGAAGATGAAGCTGTATTGGCACAACCGGAAACTGACCGACGATGAAACAGCCTTCAGAACCTTTGCAAGAGAATTCTATCACCTGTAAACATCCGGCGCTCCGCTTTGCGGAGCGCCGTTTTTTGATATGCATAAAGTTTGGTGAAAGTATCATTGCGTATTATGTAATTGCCCCGGAAGCAGAAGTTAGTATAAAATAGTAGCAGAAAAATTATGCATTTTAGCAGAAAGGTTTGTTGTCAATGGAAATTAAGCAGGCAGCAATTGTGGGAACACTGGAATCCAGTGATATCCAGATCAGCCTTTTGCCCAACCCCGGCAAGGGTCTGGAAATCCAATTGCAAAGTGTTGTAAAAGTACAGTATGGCGATGCCATTGTCGCTACGATAACAGAGGTGTTGGAATCCTTCGGTATCACCGATGCCATTGTGGATGCGGCAGACAGAGGCGCGCTGGACTGGGTGATCCGTGCCCGGATGCAGGCAGCCTGTTGCCGTGCTACCGGCACCAAGTTCAATTGGAAGGGAGAGGATCAGTAATGCAGACTGCCAAACTGAAGCGCACCTCTCTTTATGCCAGTGGTGCGAATCCCATTAATATGATCCAGGCCGCTTTTTACAATGAGGACTGCCTGGTCTACGACATGGAAGACTCCGTGCCTAACGCTGAAAAGGATACCGCCCGTCTGTTGATCTATAACACCGTTCGGTATCACCGTCCCGCCAACAAATATGTTATTATCCGTGTAAACGGCATCTATTCCGAGTACATTGATGAAGATCTGGAAGCGGCTGTACGGGCGCGTCCCGATGCCATCCGTATTCCCAAGGTGGAGTACCGGGAAGAGGCTGTCCGTATCTGCCAGCGGATCACGGAGATCGAGACCGAGGCTGGTATGGAAGTTGGTAAGATCGAAGTCTGGTGCAACATTGAGTCTTATCTGGGCTTGATCAACGCTTACGAGATTGCTACCGCCGACCCCCGGATTGTGGCACTGGCGCTGGGCGCTGAGGACTTTACCGCCAGCATGAAGGCGCACCGCACCAAGGCTGGTATGGAAATTTTCTATGCTCGTAATATGCTGCTGACTGCTTGCCGTCATGCCGGCATTGAGGCTATCGACGCTGTGTTCTCCGATATCAACGACCCCGAGGGCTTGAAGGAAGACACCGCGCTGACCAGAAACCTGGGCTTCGATGGCAAGACTTGTGTCCATCCCAGACAGATCGACATCGTCAACTCCTTCTTCACCCCCAGCGAGAAAGAGATCAAGTATGCTCTGCGTGTGCTGGAAGCTGTGGAAGAGGGCAAACGTCAGAAGAAGGGTGCTGTCACCCTTGACGGCAGCATGATCGATAAACCCATGGAGCTGCGCGCCCGGACCACTTTGGCTCAGGCAGAGGCTGCCGGAATTGCGATCGGAGGTATGCGGAAATGATCAATGCAGTAGGACGCGAAATACCCGAAAAGATCGGCAATTATGTGGTTAAGCCCTATGCCGGTCCCCGGGAAGCGATAGAGGCGGAGCAGCCTGTCTGTTCCCGCAGAAAGCCCAGCAAGCGTGCTGCGGCTGAAAACAAGCTGATGCCCGATCTGAAGAGCGCCATCCAGGCTTGCGGTTTGAAGGACGGTATGACGATCTCCTTCCACCACAGCTTCCGGGAAGGCGACAAGATCATTGTCCAGGTTCTCTCCTGCATTAAGGAGTTGGGCATTAAGGGGCTGCGGTTTGCTCCCAGTGCGGTGGTGAACATTAAAAACCCCTCTATTGTAGACTTCGTTAAGGATGGCACCATCAACCGCATCCAGGCCAGTGGCATCTGCGGCGAATTGGGTGATGCGGTAGTGGACGGTCTGGAACTGTCTGAACCGGTGATCCTCCGGCCCCACGGCGCCCGCCCCCACGCCATCGAAACCGGCGACCTGTCCATCGATGTGGCATTTATCGGCGCCTCCGCGGCAGATGATTTCGGTAACTGCACCGGTCAGATTGGTCCCAACGCCTGTGGCAGTCTGGGCTACTCCTTCATCGATTCCACCAACGCAGAAAACGTGGTGGTCATCACCGATAACATCGTTCCGTTCCCTTGTGTTCCCACTTCCATCTCTCAGATGTATGTGGATTATGTGGTCAAGGTGGACGAAATCGGCGATCCCAAGAAGATCGGCGCCGGTGCGACCCGTATGACCAAGAACCCCCGGGATCTGCTGATCGCGCAGCGTTGCGCAGATATCATGGCCGCAAGCCGCTTGTTTAAGGATGGTTACTCCTTCCAGACCGGCGCTGGCGCTATTCCGGTGGCTTGCACCAACTATCTGGCAGACTATACAGAGCAGGCCGGTATTCAGGCAAGCTTTGCTTTGGGCGGCATGACCGGTGCTATTGTTGAAATGCATAAGCGTGGTCTTCTGCGGAGCATGCTCTGCTCTCAATCCTTCGATGCTGTGGCTGCCCGGGCTATTGCGGAGTATCCCAACATCGTGGAGATCGACAACTCCATGTATGCAAATATGTTCAACAAGAGCTGCGCACTTGATAAGCTGAACTTTGGTGTTTTAGGCGCACTGGAAGTGGATACAGACTTCAACATCAATATCCTCACCGGTTCCAGCGGTGAAATGATGGGTGGTCTGGGCGGCGGTCCTGATGTGGCCGACGGTGCAGATATTTCCATCGTCACCCTGCCGATCATCCGGGGTCGTATTCCCTCTGTGGTAGACAAGGTCTTTACTTGCTGCACCCCCGGATCTTCCGTTGCAGTTGTAGTTACGGAAGCCGGTATTGCGTTGAACCCCAAGCACAAAAACTACGAGATGCTGAAGGAAGATCTGGATGCCGCTGGTATCAAGACTGTTTCTATCGAGTATCTGCGGGACATGGCCTACTCTCTGACCGGTGTTCCCAAACCCGTCGAAACCACCGATAAGATCACCTGCATTGTGGAGTATCGGGATGGCACAGTCATCGACGTGATCCGCCAGATTAAGCGGGACTAACTACATCGTTTAAATTATTTTTAATATATTTTAGGAGGAACAATTATGAACACTATGGAAGAAACAAGAGCATTTCTGGAATCTATCGGCCAGCCCGGCGGCGACCTGTATCAGCTGCCTGACTCCGAGAAGCGCTTCGATGACGGCTGCCAGTACCGTTTCGAGGTTCCCGGCATTCAGAGTCCTTCCGTTATGAAGGCTCTGCTGGAAGAGATCGACCGTCTGGGCTTCTACATTCACCGTGTTACCCAGACCAAGGGTATCTGGACTCTGTCCGACAGCGACATTACCGCTATGGTAGAGCTGGCTAAGCAGTACCAGGTAGAGCTGGTTCTGGCCATCGGCCCCCGTGCAACCACCGACACCAGTGCTTCTGTCAAGAGCCCCGAGGGCGTACGTATGGGTTACCGTCTCCGCGGTCAGGATCAGGTCGTTCGCGCTCTGGAGGATGTGCGTCGCGCTGCCCGTCTGGGCGCCCGTACCTTCCTGGTTTACGACGAAGGCTGCCTGTGGGCACTGGGCAAGGCTCGTGAGGCCGGTCTGCTGCCTGCTGACTGCAAGTTCAAGATGTCTGCCCATGCCGGCCACGGCAACCCCTGCTCCGCTAAGCTGCTGGAGGATA
>JAFVVI010000001.1 GCA_017502265.1 Oscillospiraceae bacterium | reverse complement strand
GCCGTTGAGAAGGGCATCACCACCGGTGCCACCGACACCCTCTTCAACCCCGACGGCAACTGCCAGCGTGCACAGGTCGTCACCTTCCTGTGGCGTGCCGCCGGTTCCCCCGAGCCCACCACCAAGGAGAATCCCTTCACCGACGTGAAGGAGGGCGACTTCTTCTACAAGGCCGTTCTGTGGGCCGTGGAGAATGAGATCACCAACGGTCTGACCAAGACCACCTTCGGCCCCATGGTCGAGTGCAACCGTGCCCAGGTCGTCACGTTCCTGTGGCGCGCCATGGGCAGCCCCAAGTCCGAGGCTGAGGTTTCCTTCGCCGACGTGAAGGACGGCCAGTTCTACACCACTGCAGTTGCTTGGGCTGTTGAGAACGACATTACAAACGGCATCTCCACCACCGCCTTCGGTGTGGACAACATCTGCAACCGCGCACAGGTCGTCACCTTCCTGTACCGCACTTATAACAAGTAAGTCGGCAACGCCGACAAGTAAACTGTCGCAGCTTGTGCGTGTCGACAGACGAGTAAAACACGTGTGGTCCGGCATTGTACACATCTGAAACAGTAAGCTCCCAAATCGCAGAGGGCGGCCCTTTCGGGCCGCCCTTTTTGCGGCGCACCGGAGCATAAAACAGGGACACCCCAACCGGGGTGTCCCTGCAAAAGAAGTGACCCCTGATTTTGCCGGCGAATGATACCGACGCATCAGGGGTCACTTCATGCAGTTGTTGGGCTCCAGCATTTTACGTAACCTCTCTTTCTGTAGTTTAGAGATTTACTTGTACATTGGACTCACTCCTTTGTGGTACTTTCATATTACAGCGCTTCTGTGGATTTTACAAGATGGGATCTTCCATAAAAGAATGGGCAAAAGTTTGGAGAAACGGAGCATTTACAGAGGCATTCAGATGTGATATGATGTTTATGTTGGGCGGCCTGCGTGCCGCCGCTTTTTGTTTGTGAGAAAGTCACAGAATGATTTCGCTTTCCGTGGTAGTATAAAGCCATCAAAAATACAAAAAATACACACGGAGGTAATCACTATGAAATATATTTGCGACGTTTGCGGCTGGGAATACGACGAGACTCAGGGCTACCCCGAGGGCGGCATTGCCCCCGGCACCAAGTGGGAGGATCTCCCCGACGACTTCGAGTGCCCCCTCTGCGCAGTGGACAAGGACAATTTCTCCGCTGAATAACCGAAAAAAACCACGGCGAAAGCCGTGGTTTTCGCCAGTTTTTTGCAGTCTGCTGCGCGCACTCCTTGTGCGCCAAGGGCGCACAACTCGCACACTTGCAGCCTGAGAAGTATTTTCTGTCAGGTACACGCCCCGACAGAAAATGATTTTGATTTTATTTGCTGCTGACGCGGCAAACTCTGCGAGGCTTTTTCTACAGCCTGAAACCACGGCGAAAGCCGTGGTTTTTTATTGACAGACAGCCGGTAAAGAAATAAAATGAAAAAAGTCCTTGACATTGACGCGGCGTCAAGTGTTATCCTGTTCTCAGGAGGTGAGTCCATGGAATACGGCATCCGGGAGCTGTCCCGGCTGGCGGGGGTCAGCACCCGCACACTGCGCTATTACGACGAGATCGGCCTGCTGAAGCCCGACCGGGTGACGGAGGGCGGCTACCGCTGCTACGGGGCGGAAAAGGTGATGCTGCTGCAGCAGATCCTCTTCTACCGCCAGCGGGGCTTCGAGCTGAAAACCATTCAGAAAATCCTGTATGAAAAGGATTTCGATATGCTGACGGCCATGGAGGAGCACCTGCAGGCACTGGAGGATCGGAAAAGTCAGACCGAGGCGCTGATCCGGACGGTGCAGCAGACCATCCGACACTTGAAAGGAGAAGAAACGATGAGCGACAGAGAAAAATTCCGGGCATTGAAAGAAGAACTGCTCCGGGAAAACGAAGACAAATACGGCGCCGAAGCCCGGCAGAAATACGGCAGGGAACAGGTGGACGCCGCCAACCGGCAGATGATGCACCTGACCGAGGAGGAATTTGCCCGGTGGCAGACGCTGGAGGCTGAGATCCTCAGCCGTCTGGAGTCCGCTGTGAAGGCGAATGCCGGCGCAGACAGTGAGGAAGCAAAGGAAATCGCCCAGCTCCACAGACAGTGGCTGACGTTGGCAAATCCCAAATATTCTGCCCAGATGCACCGGGGCATCGCCATGATGTACGTCGCCGACGGGCGGTTCACGGCCTATTACGACCGGGCCGTGGAGGGCTGCGCCCAGCTGCTCTGCGACGCCGTCCAGCGCTGGATCTGATCAAACCCATCCGGAAAGGGGGAAGCGATGCTTCCCCCTTAGCTTGGCGAAAAAGGCCTCTGGCCTTTTTTGCCAGTTTTTTGCAGTCTGCTGCGCGCACTCCTTGTGCGCCAAGGGCGCACAACTCGCACACTTGCAGCCTGAGAAGTATTTTCTGTCAGGTACACGCCCCGACAGAAAATGATTTTGATTCTATTTGCCGCTGACGCGGCAAACTCTGCGAGGCTTTTTTGACAGTCTGAGGGGGAAGCGATGCTTCCCCCTTTCTTTTTTGCCGCCAAGCCTGTTTACAAATCTCTCCGGAAACGCTAAAATAGCGGTAGAAATCCAAAAGGAGGGAGCCTGACCCTTGCGCGCGAAAGACTCTATGGACTTGCTTCGGGGCGATATCCGCCCCATTTATTTCAAATATCTGGCTGCCGCCTCGGGCAGCGCCATGGTGGCATCGATCTTCGGTGTGGTGGACGCCATGATGGTGGGCCAGTACCACGGCCCCATCGGCAGCGCGGCGCTGGCGGTGTTCAGCCCCCTGTGGAGCATCATCTTCTGTCTGGGACTGCTCGCGGGCATCGGCGGCTCGGTGCTCTTCGCCGCCTGCCGGGGAAGCGGCAGGGAAGAGGAGGCGCAGGAATATTTCACCCTGTCCCTGCTCTACGGCGTGGCCCTCTCCACCGCCGCTATGGTGGTCATCGGCGTATTTCAGGAGGAGCTGTTTTGCTTCTTCGGCGCGGATGAGGAAATGCTGCACCTTGCGAAGCTGTACCTGAAGCCCATCCTCTTTGCCATTCCCTGCTGTGTCTTCAGCAACATCCTGTCCGCCTACCTGCGAAACGACGGCAATCCCGACCTCGCCACCGCTGCGGTGCTGGCGGGGGGTGCCTTCAACTGCGTGGGCGACTATGTCTGCGTTTTTGTGCTGGATATGGGCATCGCCGGCGCGGGCCTTGCCACGGCAGCGGGGCAGTACGTCGGCATCTTCGTCATGCTCTTCCACTTTTTCGGGAAGAAAAATACCCTGCGCCTTGTCCGGCCCACGGGTGTCCTGCGAAAGCTCGGCGCCATCACCCTCAACGGCTGCTCCACCGCCGTCACCGACCTCGCCATGGGCATCATCGGCATCCTCTTCAACCGGCAGATCATGGGCCATCTGGGCTCCGACGCCCTGTCGGTCTACGGCGTTCTCGCGCAGGTCATGCCCTTTGCCCAGTGCCTCGCCTACGGCGCGGGACAGGCGGCCCAGCCCATCATCTCCCAGAATTACGGCGCGGGCCAGCCGGACCGCATCCGCCGGTGCCTGAAATACGGCTTGGCGACAAGCGCGGTCATGGGCGTCTTCTGGACGGCGGTGATGCTGCTGTTCCCGGAGCAGATCCTGAACTTTTTCATGACGCCCACCCCTGCCGTGGCCGAAATCGCTCCGGCGATCCTGCGCATCTACGGCGTTTCCTTCCTGCTGCTGCCCTTCAATGTCTTCGCCACCTATTATTTTCAGGCCATGATGCAGGCGAACCTCGCCATGACCGCATCGCTGGCCCGGGGCGTGGTCATCAGCGGCGCCCTCATTCTGGTGCTCCCCGCCGTGGCCGGTGCGGACAGCATCTGGTACGCCATGCTCCTGACGGAGCTGCTCACAGCCGCCTACAGCGCATGGCATATGGCAAAATCCACCCGCCGACTGGAGGTCTGACATGAAACTCTACGACATTTCTCAGGAGGTCTTCTCCTGCGCGGTCTACCCCGGCGACCCGAAGCCGGAGCGGCAGCGTCTCAGCGCCACCGACCGGGGAGACGTCTACAATCTGACCGCCTTTTCCATGTGCGCCCACAACGGCACCCACATCGATGCGCCCTTCCATTTCCTCGGGAACGGAAAGACCGTGGAGCAGATGCCGTTGGACGTCTTCGTGGGCGAGTGCCATGTGGCCCGGCATGAGGGCAGTGTGGAAGCTGAAGATGCAAAATGTATCCTTGCCAAAGCGGATGGTGCCGGGCGCATCCTGATCGCGGGAAAGGCCACCGTTACCGCCGGAGCGGCAGATGTCTTCGCGGAATCGGGCATCTGCTTGCTTGGCAACGAGAGCCAGTCCGTGGGCCCGGAGGATGCCCCCATGGCGGTGCATCTGACCCTCCTGCGCCGGGGCATCGCCCTGCTGGAGGGCGTGGTTCTGGACAATATCCCGGAGGGACGCTATTTCCTCAGCGCCGCGCCCCTGAATCTGTCGGGCAGCGACGGCGCCCCCTGCCGGGCGTACCTGATCGGGAGAGGGGGATAACCGTGCGGATCGAACACATTGCCATGTATGTAACCGATCTCGAGAAGGCGCGGGAGTTCTTCGTCACCTATTTTCAGGCGGCGTCCAACGACGGCTACCACAACCTCAAAACCGGCTTCCGCTCCTACTTCCTGACCTTTGGGGACGGCGCCCGGCTGGAGCTCATGCACAAGCCCGGTATGGAGGATGCCGAAAAGACCCTCAGCCGCACGGGCTATGCCCACATTGCGTTCAGCGTGGGCAGCAAAGAGGCCGTGGATGCGCTGACCCGGCGGCTGAAAGCGGACGGCTACCGGGTCATCAGCGGCCCCAGAACCACCGGTGACGGCTATTATGAAAGCTGTGTCGTGGCGCTGGAGGACAACCAGATCGAGATTACGGTGTAACGGAAAAGGCCCGGAATTGGAGTTCCAATTCCGGGCCTTTTTTATGCTTACTGGAGCCGGCGGCGCAGCTGCTGGATGCTGCCGATCAGCCGCTCGCCCTCGCCCCGGGCGAGGATGGCGGCCATGGCTTCATACTGGTTGGCGTCGTAGGCTTCCTCCGGGCAGATGTAGCGGAAATAGCCGTTGGCGTAGGCGATGACGGAAAGCCCCTCGGGCTGCAATGTGGAGTAGAGCTCTCCCGGGATGGCGGCGAAGTCCAGACCGGCGAAGCGGAAGACCGTCACCGGCAGATCGAGCCGATGGATGCCCGCCATGGATTTGGCGAATTCCAGATTCACCCAAGCACCCTCCACATAGGTTTTCAGCAGCCGAAGAGATTGGGCGTCGGCGCCTGCGGCCTTGGCGCTCTCCCATCGGGCGGTGTGCTCCCGGAGGGCTGCTTCGGCGGTTTCCAGCGGCTCTATGGGCCGTGGCTTCAGGGAAACCGTGGTGTGGATGCCCCGCAGGGGCTCCGGCTGGGAAAAGGGCAGCCCCTTGATGGCGGCGCGGATGTGCTCTGCCGCGATGCGGCCCATCCGGGCGCATTCGTCGAAGGAGGATTCCCGCCGGGTGAAACGGGTGCTGATGTCGCCGGCGGCGCCGTTGAGGAATACCGCCAGATCGCCGCCGATCAGCGCCTCGATGCCGGCGGTGAAGTCTGCGGAAGCCAGCAGATTGTCGGGGCCGAGGACGGTGGGATGGCAGGGGAAATTGGCGAGGGTCAGCAGCTTCCCACTTTCCGTCCTGCACTGGATCACCGTCAGATCGCCTCCCGGCGCTGCACCGGTGTGCCGCTCGGAGCCCACGGGAGGAGTGGCGCCCTTGGCGGTACGGATCAGGAAAGGCTCCAGATTTTCGCAGGCGGTGCGGCATGCCGCTGCCGCTTTGCGGACAAGCTCCTCCATGTAGCCCAGAAACTCCGGGGCGCCCTCCTGCGCGGAGCAGTTCACCGCGGTCAGCGGCCCCTCCCCGGCGATGACGCCGTGGGGCGCGGCGTGGCTGTGGATGGCACAGACGATCAGATGCTCCGGCTGGATCCCCAGAGAGGAAACGGCCCCTCCGATCCGGCGGTACAGGCTTTCATCCACGCAGGCAAGATCCAGTGACACCAGACAGAAGCGTTCGCCCTCCTGCTCCAGCACCACGGCCCTGCAGAAAAGGGGATCGTGGACGCCGCCGCAGGGGCGATAACCGGCATAGCCGCCCAGCACGACCCCGGGCGGCGGGGTGATATCCCTTTTGGAAAAACCGATTTTCATGGTATTGTGCACCTCCTGTGAGATTTGCTGTGACAAACGCAAAAACGGGGTGCTGAAGCACCCCGCTTTTGCGAAAAATAGAATGATTACCAGATCACGATGCGCTTGGAGGGAGCCAGATACATCTTGTCGGACTTCTTCACGCCGAAGGTCTCGTACCACTCGGGGAAGTTCCGGGGAGGCATATTGGCGCGCAGATAGGCGGGGCCGTGGACGTCCACCTGCAGCAGGAGCTTCTGGTATTCGGGCTTTGCCTTCTGGCACCAGACCCGGGCCCAGTTGGTGAAGTACTCCTCGAAGGAAACACCCTCGGAGTGAGACATGATGTCCAGCGTGACGGCCATGCCACCGTTGTCGGCGATATTCTCGCTGACGGTGAACTTGCCGTTGCAGACGCCCCAGGGCAGCTCGATGCCGTCGAACTGCTTGATCATGGCGTTGACCTTCTTCTGGAACTTCCGCTCGTCGGCCTTGGTCCACCAGTTGTTCAGGTTGCCCAGCTCGTCGCACTTAGCGCCGTTGGAGTCGAAGGCGTGGGAGATCTCGTGGCCGATGACCGCACCGATGCCGCCCAGATTCTCACTTCTGGACTGATGGATGGAGTAGAAGGGGGGCTGCAGAATGGCGGCGGGGAAGGTGATGTCGTTGACGAAGGGATCATAACAGGCGTTGACCAGATGACCGGGCATGGCCCAGTGGGTGCGGTCCACATCCTGACCGAGCTTGGCGAAGTTCTCCTCCATGCGGACGCGGTGGAGGGAGGTGACAATGTCGAACAGGGACTTGCGCTCGTCGAAGACCAGCTTGTCGTAGAGGGACTCCACCCGGTCGGGGTATGCCATCTTCAGGCCCATCTTGTTGAGCTTCAGGATGGCCTTTTCCTTGGTCTCGGGCTCGAGGATGTCGTTCTCGGCGATGCGCTTCTGGTAGGTGGCCACGATCTGCCGGACGATGTCGGTGATGTCCTTCTTGGCTTCCTCGCCGAAGTACTTCTCGCCGTAGTACAGGCCCACAGGCTCGCTGTACTCACTGGAGGCCAGCTGATAGGCGAACTTCTCGGCCTTGGGTGCGGCAGCGATGCCGGAGAGGGCTCTGCTGAAAGCGCCGCCCAGCTCCCGCAGCTCCTCGGAAAGCAGGCTGCAGCTGCCCACCAGCGTCAGCACATAGGCCCAGCGCTTGTACATCTCAAAGGTGTCGGCGTTGAAGACCTCCTTGAAATTCTTGAAGAACCGGGGCTCGGTGACGATGATCTCCTCGGGCACATAGCCGAACAGGTCGCTCAGCAGCTTCTTCAGGTTCAGGGGCTTGACCATGCCGGCCACCCGGCCGGTCTTCATGGGGTTGTACATCTTGACGTACTCGGACCACTCTTCCCGGGTCTTGACGTACTTGGCGACTGCAGCGTCGAAGGCCAGCGTGTCGCCCAGCAGCAGATCGATCTCCTCGGCGCTGTGGCCGGCGTGGGTCAGGATCTGCCGGGCAAAGCCGCTCCACAGGGTGAGCAGCTGATCGCGCTGCTGCTCCTTGCCCTCGGCGTAGTAGGAGGCGTCGGGCAGGATCACCCGGGGGCCCTGAATCATCACGCAGTGATGATTGGTGTCGGTCATGTTGGGCTCCACGGCGAGGTCGAGAGGCATGGCGATGCTGCGCAGGAGCAGCTCCTTGGCGTGCAGGTTGAAGCTGCGCATGGTGCCGAGCTTCTTGAGGATGGACAGGTGCTTCACGGCGGGCTTGATGCCGTGCTTTGCCTTCCGCTTCACATCCTTGGCAAGGCGGTACAGGGTGCAGGCCCGGGCCATATGGTCGCCCGGATAGGCGCCCTCCTTGCACATGGTGTTGAACTCACCGATCATGAGCTTCTCGATGCCGGTCATGAGGGCCATGGGGCTGCCCATAACGGGCATATCGTCGGGGATCACCAGCTCGTCCAGCTTTGCCTGATTGACGTAGGTGTACAGATCGTCCTGAATACGGATTTTTTCCATAATTTTCTCCTTTTCTGAAAAGATTTTTATGGGTTTGTTATACCATAATTTGCGGTTTTTGTAAATAGGATTGACACAGGAATCGAAAACGATTACCATAGTACCGAAATGAAAGGGGAGAAACCTATGAAATTCAGCATCCGTGATTTTAAATGGACCCGGGAGCCGGCGGCCTTTGCCGTGTCCGAGGACAGGGTGGAGATCGTCACCGGACCCCACACCGACCTGTGGCAGCGGACATACTATCACTTCCGCAACGACAATGCCCCGGTCTTCCAGATGGAGACGGAGGAGAAGTATTTCAGCTTCACGGTGAAGACATCCTTTGAAGAGAGCCACCATCGGTTTGACCAGTGCGGCATCGTGATGTATCTCGACAGTGACAATTGGCTCAAGGGCTCCATCGAATATGAAAATGAGCGCTTCCAGCATCTGGGCAGCGTGGTCACGAATCTGGGCTATTCCGACTGGGCCACCACCGAAATCGATGCCGGCGTCAAGTCCATGTGGTACCGGCTCAGCCGCCGGGAGGACGATTACTGCATCGAGTGCTCCGCCGACGGCGTGCATTTTTCCCAGATGCGGGTGTGCCATATGTGGCAGGGCGGCGGAAAGATCCGCTTCGGCATCTACGCCTGCTCTCCGGAGGATTCCTCCTTCAGGGCGGTCTTCACCGACATGGAGCTGACGGAATGCAAATGGCTGGCCCACGACGGCCAGCAGCCGGACGAAGTGTGAAAATAGAGCTGCCATGATAATTCCCTCCTGCGGTGACCAAGCCGCAGGAGGGATTGCTTATTTGATTGACTGCCGCAGCCACGTTCTGGCTTCCAGCATATCTTTATCATCAGGAGAAAACTGAAGTACATAGTTGACCTTGCCGGATAGCTGCATCCGATAAGTCTCCTCCGGGATCTCCGGACCGATTTTCTGCAGATGTTCCCGGATGCCGAATTTTTGGCAGTAATACAGCTCCTGCCGGAGCCTGCGGCGGTAGTCCGCGGGGATGCTCAGCTTCTCGTTGACCACGATGCCGGTGACGCTCTGCTGCTGACCGGGGCGCTGTACCTTGGTTTTCTGCCCGTTCAGCAGGAAGCCCAGCTTCTTCAGCTCCGGTCTGACAAACCGGATGACCTCCGCCGGATCAAAGTCGCCGGAGAAGGTCATATCGTCGCAGTACCGGGTGTAGGCGATTCCACGCTCCCGGCACCACTGACCGACCAGCTCGTCAAATTCATACAGAATGATGTTGGTGATGGCCGGAGAGCTGGGCGCGCCCTGTGGAAGGGCATCCCTGTAATAGCAGAGCATGGTCAGCAGGATCCGCAGAGGCTCCGCGTAGATTTCCTCCGGAAACACCCTGTCCTTCACGGTGGAGTAGCGGATGCTGTCGAAGAAGTGGAGGATGTCCAGCTTCAGCACCACCTGCTTGCCCACATGGAGCTCCGCATTGCGCAGGGTGGAGCTGCCGAACCGATAGGCCTTGGCATAGCGGGACACGGGCATGTGGATCAGAAGCACCTCGGCGATCCGCCTCTGAATGGATTTCAGCACCTCATCCGGAACGGACAGATCGCGGCAGCCGCCGCGCTTCTTGGGGAGCTTTACCATGCGGTAATGCTTGCCGATGTTGTTGCTGACGGCATAGAGCGTCTTGGCGCGGATGCCGAGATCCCGTTCAAGGGAGGAAAGCTCCCTGTATACGATCATGTTGCTTTCCTCCCTTGCTGCAGGTTTGGAACAATACAATGCTGTACAGCGAAGTGCGCAGGGGTATCCAGAGCACACAGCGTGTGCGGTAATACCGCAAGCAGTTCGTCTGAGCGAAGCGAATACGTGGGATTTGCGCTGCCCGGCAGCGACTCGCTGCCGGTGCCAGTGGTCTGACAAAAGCTATTGTTCCTGTTGCAATTATAGCGCGGGAGAAGGCAATGTGCAATAGCGGGCTGCGATCTTTCTGTTTACAGCGATGTTGTTTGCCTGAAAGACTCTCAGACAACGAAAAAGACCAACCTTTCGGTTGGTCTTGGTGGAGATAAGCGGGATCGAACCGCTGACCTCTTGAATGCCATGTCCTTTTGCTGGGGACATGGTGCATACAATTGGTATAATCGGTACATATAGTCCAAAATCATTGAATATCAATCCATTATGTGCCAGCTGGACCACTGTGTTTCGTCGTATTTCAGGATAAATTCAAGACAAAAGTGTTCCGGGTACCGGGGTGTTCCACCCTTTTCAGCCCGATACCCCAACAGAAAGGACGAAACTATGCAGTATGTATTAGCAAGGGATATTGCCGAAAAATGGGGAGTTTCCTCCTCGTTGATCAGAAGATTGTGCAGACAGGGACGGATCTCCGGAGCGGTGTGCAAGGACGGGGCCTGGAGGATTCCGGAGGATGCAGTCCGCAGTGCGAGGACAGTTTTCAAGTATGCAGAGGAAGAGGCGTTGCCGGAACTGGCCAAAACCCTGAGAAAACAGAAGAAAAAGAAGAATTTTCACGGGCTGTACGATTATGTGGTCATCGACCTGACCTACTCCTCCTGCCGCATGGCCAGCAACCGCCTGACCCGTGGGCAGGTGGAGAGCATCTACCGCAAGGGCAAGATCCGGGAGTCCTTCGAGCCGCTGAAGGTGTCCGATGTGATCGAGGCACTGAACCACATCCACTGCGTCGACTACATCCTGGACCATGTGATGGAGCCGCTGGACACGAAGTTCATCCGGAAGCTCCACGAGCTCCTGATGGCCGGCACGGTGGATGCCTACCGCCAGCGGGTGCGCCCCGGCGAGTACCGCACCACGATCCCCAAGAACAGGGACCGCCCCATGATCCAGGGCAGTCAGATCCATTCCAGTCTGACCATGCTCATCGAATACTATGAGACCCGGGCGGAGATCGAGCGGAACCAGATCCTGGAATTCCATGTGCGCTTCGAGCAGATCCACCCCTTCGACGACGGCAACGGCCGTGTGGGCCGCCTGATCATGTTCAAGGAATGCCTGCGCCACGACATCATGCCCTTCATCCTCGACGACAAGCGGCGATCCAGATACCTCCAGGGCATCCGGGAATGGTTTGTTGACCGCTACGAGCTGGTCGATGTGGTCATGGAAGCCCAGTCCCGCTTCGAATCCCAGATCGAACTCCAGAAGCTCCAGAAAGCTGCAGAATTCTACCAGCCGGAAGAATATAAGGAGGGCCTGAAAAATGAAGATGAATGACTACCTGACTGCCCTCCAAACCCAACTGACTACCCAGCAGTTACCCAACCAGAACCTCCTGGACCTGCTGTACGATGCCTATAACGACACCACCGGCATGGATAACGAGGAAATCAAAGCCGACTTCGAGAGGCTCTACGAAATCATGAACGGCAAGCCCCTGAAAGAGATCGATGAGATCATCTACGCCGTCTGTACCCTTTGCAGGGATCACGAGAAGGCAGGATTTGTTGAGGGTGTTAAGGTTGGTATTGGCTTGGGCCAGGAGTTGGCGAAATAAATGATAATGTACGGGAGGGAATACTGTCCCTCCCGTATGTAGAGAGCAACCCTCAAAGAAGCTTTCAACACCAATATTAACAAATAACATTTGTGATGTTAAAACGCAAAAAAGATGTTAAAAGGCGAGGCGAATTAGATGAAAAAAGCAATGTGCAAAAAATGCACATTGCAAATTCGGACAAGTCGGCGGAATATTTGAGCTTGGTTGTCATTATCTCCGTTGGCTACCGGGTCAAGTTCCTGCATGGTACCCAGTTCCGTATCTGGGCGAACTCCGTTCTAAAGTAGATAGACCCGAATCACTTATCAGCCAAGCGTTCTGCAAGAGTGATCAGAGCGACCAGATCATCTTCGGCCAGATCCTTGGCCAGCTCTTTCAGTTTGCAAACCAACTGCGGTTCTTTGATGTCTGCATCGAAGAATTCCTTGGGTGTGACACCGAGATAATCGCAAAGACAAAGAAATTCGGAGAAGGACGGCAGAGCCTTGCCGGAGGAGATGCTCTGGATATAGCTTTTGCTATGTCCCAGATCCAGGCTCATTTTGTATTTGGAAACACGTTTCTTTGCGCACAACTCAGAAATCCGATTTCTTACAAAGAGTTTATCCATAATGCCCCCGCCTTTCGTGTCTTCTATTATACACAAAGTAAAACGGTAATTATCACGAACAGAATACCGATATATGCGGTTTTATGCCGATAGAATCGGTATATCGAGTCAACACTGCTGACCGAGTTTCTCAAGCCTATCGACCATCCTAGCCTTTCCTTGTCAAAGTTGAACTTTTCAAAGGAGAGGCCGGGTTCCGGCCCCGGGAGCAGGACAATCTCTGCTCTGACTGGCATGGTGGGGGACTCCTCCGGCTGGATCAGTGCAGCGTACTGGTCACGCTTGTTCGAGGTCACATCATGGGTTGTTGGCGCTTTCTGCCGGTTCTAATAGTATGGACAACGCAGCCATCAAAGCTGAATTTGAGGAGCTCTACCACCTCATGAACGGGAAACCGCTGCAGGAAATCGATGAGATCATCTACACCGTCTGTACCCTCTGCAGGGATCATGAAAAGGCGGGATTTATTGAGCACGTTAAGGTTGGATATCTCTTGAGAAAAGAAATTTTGGTTCAATAAAATCGGGTGCGCCATGACATAGTATGTCTTGGCGCACCTGTGTGTGTTTAGACTGACGTAAATGTAAACATTTCAAATGTAGAATCAGGGCTGTTACTGGTAATCTGGAATATTTTGAACTCCAGATATCGTAGCAGGTTAACACGTTTCTCAATAAGATAATCCAGATCAGTATCGGAGCATGTAATGATGATTTGTTGTTTTGCGGTATCCCGCTTGGTTAGGTAATGCTCACGGGAAATAGTGAAACAGGGGTTAGTTGCATTTTTGCGTCCCCAAACAATGCCTAACTGCGCGTCATTTGTGTGCAAGATACTTTCTAG
This sequence comes from Oscillospiraceae bacterium, assembly GCA_017502265.1. Taxonomy (GTDB): domain Bacteria; phylum Bacillota; class Clostridia; order Oscillospirales; family Oscillospiraceae; genus Faecousia. The sequence goes on along the minus strand of JAFVVI010000001.1, from coordinate 38,504 downwards.
CTTATTTGTATATGTGTTGTCGGGTTTCTTCTTTTCGTTCTTACATTCAACAATAAAGTAAGGTGCTAGATAGTTGAATACAGAAAGGTTAATGGTTTTAATTCCACATAGCATAGTGCAATCAAACTGGTTGGTTTTTGTTTTTACATCATTCGTGCCTACAACATAAGCGATCTGGTTAAAGATTTCTAGAATTAGATTTTCAAGTGCTTTTCCTTTTGCTGTGGTGTTAGTTCCATAATCCAGGTCAAGTTTGCCTCTCAGCTCTGTAAACTTTTGATATGCTGACTCACTTGGATTATAGAATTCTGCATAGATGTTCAACAAGTTGTTCGAGAGTGAGTCAGCCTTTGTAAAATTTAGATTGGTGGATGTACCCAGGTTCAAACGCCTTTCAATTGCTTGAGCAATTTCTGTCTCCGATACATTGGGCTGAAGAACTACTTTGTACGCTGTATAGATATCATCAGTAGTTATTCTTTTGTTTTCACCACATTCAAGGCAGTACGAGGGAGTACACAAAGAAGTTGCCAATTGTCCGGGTGTTAATGTTTCTAAAGTATAATCGCAATCTGGACATTTTACCAAATAATACTTTTCTATAATACCCTCAATACAGGCGAACGACAAGATTGCCTCTGCAAGAGAATACTTTACGCCTAACCTTGAAGAGACGTCTGATGCAGTAATATTCTTCTGATTGCTTTTGGGTAGAGTTGCAAGCCAAAAATCAAAATTCTCTACAAAAACAGGGTTTAGTGCATCAGTAATTTTCGAAAACTGCTTGTAAAACATTTTGAATATCAGCCTCCTCCGCATACTGCATAGTCTTCAAATAGCCATGATCCTTATGTGTACCTAGCTGCACCACCAGAGGGTTATTCTTTCCAAAATATGTTTCATCTGCACGCTTAAAGATTAGATTTAAGCGCTTACATTTTTGGCTCTTAATGACAGATTTTTTGCTGTCAAAAAACGCCTCAGTACACTGCAATGGAACAGTTTTAGCAGAGGTGGTATCAATTTTGGTAAGTTCAATTTCATCGTCAGCAGTAACTTTGATAAGATAGGCCGGACGATCCTGTTTAAATATATCTTCATTATTGCCGTTAATTGAGATGAACTTTTCTACCAATATTTTTGCATCTAGGAGTGCTCGTTCCTTGTTGCGAATGTCTAAGGAAAGACTGCTAAAAATGCCGTCGACAAAGGCATTCACAAGTTGATTCTGTGAAGCAACTTTTTCGACTACATCCTCAGGTGTAAAGGAATACTTCTGATATAGATTATATAGCATCTGAGAATTTTCATGCTTCACAATTTTAGTGTTAGTTATTGTTTCTAGGGAAAAATGCGCTGCAATTTCATCAATCGCTGAGACTGCATAATCAGATGTGTCAATTTTATACTTGCTATCCAGGTATGCATTGTTGGGATCGAATTTAAAAAGTGTAGATTTGGCTTTGGCTCTACTGACGATAAACCCTTTGTCTAGATATACTTCGACAAAAACAGGGAAAATAGTTGCATCACCCAGTTCGCCTACTTCACCATAATAAAAAAGACTGGAAAATGTAAACTCAAGTTTATTTACTTCGTCCTTCTCATTTGTAAGAATGTGATAACCAATCATAGTACGGTCACCGGTGTTACGATAGGTTAGAATATTTTGGTTAGGACATTCTGGATATACTTCTCTAATTTTGGCCTCCACAAGAGAGGGATCTCGGCACCAATTTTCGATGTTATATATCTTTCTGAAACAGATTTCCTTACTTCCTTCCTTTGCTACTTTCAGAAGCCAATTGTCGGTTTCTTCTTTACACCCTTCGTTTTGGGAGGCATATGCTTCTATTGCATTGATATAGTCTGCACGATTTTCCACCAAGTCAATCTTATGATTTTTTAGGAAACGGCGCATGACAGGGTTTTGCAGATAATCATCTCTATCGAGAAATGTGGGTATACTCATAAAAATGCCTCTTTCTGTGTTTAATTTATTGTCGCTTTTATGAGGGGTCAGTTAAACTAATTCTTGTTCTAACGCATCAAATTCTGGCGCAGCGAAAAACTCCCCCAGGGTAATTCCCAATCCATCGCAAATCATCTTAATTGTGATAAGCTTGGGATTTTGGCTTTTTCCATATAGTATATTTTTAATGCTGGAGGGAGGTAATGCCGATACTGTAGCAAGCTTATTTATGCTAATCTCATGTTCTCCGCACAGCTGCAAAATTCTATTTCTAACAGCAGCAATTGTATCCATGAAAAGTCGCCTCCAAAGTTTGTTTCTATTAATAGAATATAGAATTTTGGAGCATTATATAGGCTATGCATGCCACTATTAGGCTACGTGTAGCCTGATATCAGTTTTTCTACAGATGCGATTGAAGAATAGAAGTAGCACCACACGGCCATACATAACTACTTCTGTCTGGTGGTCGAATGCAGATTTAACGGTAGTGAGACGTCCGTCAGACGGTTAGCCAGAGAACTCCGGGCAAAGCTCCAGGATGCCTTTGTTCTGCGGGTATTCCCCACAGGAGATGCCCCGTAAATAGCCTGGGGCGAAGCTGCCGTCTATCTGAATGGTATCAAAACGGTGGTCAACCTGTTCTACGCCCGGCTTTACTACAGCGGCGCTCACATCCGGACTGAGGATAACCTCGTGGTGCAGACAGTGGATCTGCATCACTATGACACCTTTCTGCGGGGAAAGGCAGGTGATGCCATATGAATGTAGCGGATAAACTGATCCGACTCTATGCAAAGCAGCTGAAGATGCCATCCTTTACGGAATACCAGGAGGTTTTGCGGCGGGTAGATCCATCCGCAGGCTTTGCCGACATCCTGCTGGGGCTTATGATAGACGAGACGGCATCACGTCAGGAAAAACAGAACCGCAGATGACTCAAAGCTATCGGGTTCCCGTACATGAAAACATGGAAGAATTCGATTGCAGCTAGCTCAATGATGTTATCTCAGTACTATTTTGACTACAAACCTGCTGTTCTTCAAATGGACGGACTTGTTTGAGAATACCACAAAGGTAACTACCCTGATTGACTGGCTGACTTGCCGCAGTCATGTGCTGGACATGAACGGAGATTCCTGCCGGCTAAAAGCTACCCTGGAATAAAAAGTGTAGGCAGGGTAGCTCAAATATTCGTTAGCGCAGTGGCTTGCTTTTTTGACAGTTACTTTTGGTAAAAGAAGAGGAAAGCGCATCGCTGCCTATTGATTGGCTACGATGCGCTTTAACTTAGTCTTCAATTGTCACACTTTTACCATCGGATTTTACTATGATATCGCCGTCCAGGTCGGTTCGATACACTTTGGGGTTATAGGTTTTGCTGTCGAGCAAGTCAAGGGTTTCTTGGTGTGGATGACCATAATTATTCTGACCTACAGAGATAATAGCATAGTCCGGCATAAATGTTCTTAAAAAGCGATAAAGGGTTCTGGAGTAAGAGCCATGATGCGGCATCTTTATCAAATCAATTTTATAGGGTTCATCGTTATCGCTTTGGTATTTGTCTGATATCCATGTCTGCGCGGCATCTTCGATATCGCCAGTGAACAGAAATCTAGTATCACCGTAAGTAATCAGTAAAACCAATGAATCGTTTTCGTGTTCGGCACTTGCATATACAACCTCAACTGTTGCGCTCCCAAGAAAATAAGTTTGCCCTTCCCCGGGGATTTGCGATGTTTTAGGTATTTCAATACTTGCTCCATTTAGTAGCAGTTCTTTCTCAAAATCCGTAAATGCTTTTGTTGAAGCAAAATCTGCATTGCATATGGTATGCGAGATTTTTGTTGCGTATGTTAGTACTTTGGGTAGCCCGCCAATATGGTCTTTATGAAGGTGAGAGATCGCAAGTATTTCCAGTTTGCTAATACCCTTCGATACTAAGAAATCATATACGGTATCTTCGGCAAAAGTGTCACCGCCATCAATCAGCATATATTGACCGTCGCACTCAACCACTGCTGCATCGCCTTGTCCAACATCCAGGAAATAAATCCTAAAATAGGAATCCCTACCGATTTCAGTTGTTGATTCTTTCTTTTGGGAGCAAGAGCAAAGAATGATTAGCGTGACTACGAGCAGAAAAAGAGACGTAATCTTCTTTCTCATATCTGCTCAAACACCACCTTATCCGGAATCAACCAATTATCCTTATACTCCACAACTCTGTAATTGAAGGTAATCGGCTCATATGATTCGCCGTTAAATATTTGTAGCTGAACCGTAGCACTGGCAGACCAATTGTAGCCCTTCATTGTTTTGCTTGTATATGTACCGTAGAAGGTATCAACTGTTTGCCCTTTGCGATCAACCTTGGTTATCACACAATCGTCAAAAGTTGTAGTTTTACCTTCAGTAGTTACTTTGACAACAACTTTTGCGCCTTCTGTTAACAGATTGGCAGGGATAACGATATGATCGCAGTCAAGCTCAATTGTATAGTGAGTACTGCTTGTTGCGAAGGAATACCTATCATTTACTGCGTCTGATAAGAAAATACCATTATTGTCAGTTTGAAGAATTGCTTTGATTTTTGTTTTATCAGCATAACTGATGTTCATTTCTTCAGCAAGAGCAATGAGTAGATCACAATTCAGCACCAATGGCTCATACAGCGGCGGGAGTTCGGTTTCTCTAGCTTTTATCATTTCTTTGTTGTATGCTTTAAGGCGCTTCAACTCTTCATTGTGCTCTTTTTCACGTTCTTTCTTCTGCGCTTCAGTTAGGTAACGGTAGTCCGGTTCTTCGATAGTAACTTCCTTCACCTCTGCAAGAAATGTAGCATTGAGATTACGCTGTTCGTCTAATAGAACGGTTACATTATCATATGCAATGTTGTACGCAGACTCCAAATAGTCACGGTTATTGGTTTTTGCATACAAATCCAGATAAGTCTGGGCAGCAAAGTACCTTACAGCCCATTCCTTAGTCTCAGTATTTTCGATAATATCATCTGCAAAAGCGATGGCTCTAGTTACATAAGGTTCGCCCTGCTCTACATAGCGCAATGCAACAATAGCTTTGGGAAGAATCTGAACGTAATTATAGTCTTTGCGGTAAATACTGGTAGATAACTTGTTGTATGTTTCAACACAAGATAGGCATTTCTGATACTGTTTGGTTTCAAAATAACAATTAGCAAGTTCAAGCCAGTAGTTTCCAAGAAGCTGATATGTTTCTTCCTCGGTCTCCAACCGTCTGATTTTCTCTTCTAAAGCTTCAATTCCACAGATCTCTGCAAAGGTTTCAATCGACGTTTCACTAAGTGTCAGCTTGCCGTCCAAGCCATATTCCTGGACAATATCGACCATGTAATTGAATGCTCTCCGCCGGTTCTTTCGCATGGCTTCAGTTGCTTCGTCATCGAGTTCCCAGCCGTTCATCAGGTACTCCAAATCGGCAGCCTCGCTTGAATTTTTGTAGTTGTTATAGGAGTCAACAACAGTAAAAACAACGCTAGTCGCCATTTTCCTCCAATCAAGAGCGTTTACAATAGAAAGAATTGCCAATGGATCTGGAACAGCACTTCGAATGCTTGCAGCTTTTTCTTGGTTGTAGAGATATTGCAGCCGCTCTCTTTTGGTTGAAATATCGAGGTAATCCTCAATCACATTTCTCAAATTTTCGAGATGGTTCTGCGTTGTTTCATCAATAGCACCGGGATTGATATCATTGAACAGTGAAGTATAAATATCTTCTAACACCAGGCGGTTATCTTTTGAAATACGTATCTCTTCGGCGGTAATCGCCAGGAAATAAAGCATCGAATACGAGTTGCGCTGTTGTTCAGTCAGGCCAAACTCATCTTTTTCTTCTTCAGGCTCAGTTGTAACATGCGGTTCAGTAGGTGCAGTGGTGGGCGCTACAGTAGATTCGATTGTCGGTTCTGTGGTGGTCCCAACGGTAGAATATCCGTTTTCAGCAGAAGATGTGCTCGGTGCCTCGACAGTTGCATCCGCAGTAGCATTAGATGGATTTTGCACATCGGTGGTAGTTTCAGAACAGCTTTGTGTTGCTTGGGAACAAGCAGATAGTATCATAGATAATACCATGATGAGTACAAGCGATCCTGCGACGATTCTCTTTCTCATTTTATCCCCTCCATTATATTGTCTAAACCCCGTTACTTCGCATTAGCGAATAAAATCAGCTTTTGATAATGGCATATAGTTTTTGGTTTTGACCCGATTATGTGCTATGCGCGATAACATTTGTTCAGCAACTCGTTATCCAGGTAGGGAGGTCTTCAGTTGTAAATACACACAGGTCTGTATCAGATACACTATTCATCTCTGCTAGGCGATTTGCCTGATTGGCCACCATAGTTTCAAACAAATTTCGCATCTCACGGCCGTTAGCAAAGTTCTCAGGCTTATGCTCCATTAGGTGATCCAGATATGCCATTAGGCACGATTCCGCATCTGTGTTCAGATCCATACCATATGGGGCACAAAAAGCCTTGAAAATCGCAAACAATTCGGCCTTAGTGTAATCCTCAAAAACGATATTTTTGTTAAAGCGGGATTTGAGGCCAGGGTTAGACTCCAAGAATGCCTCCATCGGGCCAGAATAGCCAGCAACAATGACCACGAAGCTATCACGCTTATCTTCCATCGCCTTCAAGAGTGTATCGATAGCCTCCTGCCCAAAGTCAGTGCCACCTTTTACAAGGCTATAGGCTTCATCAATAAACAGGACTCCGCCCATGGCCTCGTCAATGCGCTCTTGGGTCTTGATTGCTGTTTGCCCAACATATCCCGCAACCAAGCCGCCACGGTCAACTTCAACTAGCTGGCCTTTCTCCAGTACACCCAACTGCTTATAAATCTTTGACAGCAACCGCGCAACTGTTGTCTTGCCGGTTCCGGGATTTCCAAGGAATACAAGGTGCTTGGATACATTCGGCGATTTCAGGCCGCGCGCATCCCGGAGTTGCTTCATTTTCAGAAGATTGATAAGAGAATTCACTTCTTCCTTTACTCCGTAAAGACCAATCAGACCATGCAGTTGTGCAAGCAGTTCCTCCAAACTTTCCTCGGGTTCGGCATCCTGGAGGTTACCGGAAGGTGTAGTTTCAACAGCAACCTGAGCAACAAGTTCTTTGCAATCCGCTGTCACTTCAACTTGCTCTGACTTTTTTGTAGACACAATACTGTGGCTGGAAACATAATCGTTCAGCTGCTTGATATGCATGGCGAACTTGGTGACGTCAATATCTCGCTTATCATGTTTGCTCAGTGTGTAATGTCTTCCAAGTTCAAACAGGAATGAAATATACAGTGCAGATGCTTTCAACCCATGCATAGCTGATGCATTGTTGTCCACTTGACAGAGAATGGCTAATGCACCAGCTGGCTCTGTATAAACCGCACCATCCAAATAAGTTTTTGCAAATAAAGCCTTGCGATCATCTGCTTTGGCAATAGAGATGGTGCCAATAAAGCTGAAAATGTCGGCAATAACCAGGTCGCGAATGTTTTTTGCGCTACTTCCGGCTGGGGCATTGGTCTGGATATGATTGCACACAAGGAGCAGTTTATCCAGTGCGTTTTTTATATCTACATTCATATTATGCCTCCAGATTTACACTGCGGCCACCTGTGCCAAAGCATTTTTGCGGACTTCAGCTACAGTTTCCTCATCGATACCGGCGAAGGCAATATCGATTGCAGCTCCGATGGTTTCTCTGACATCTCTGGTGGTGACATCATGCAATGTTCTAAGCAGTTCCGGATCAGCGACAGTAATAATCAGAACCTGGTTGTCCTCGATTTCCTGCCGCAAATCGTCCACCTGTTCGATCAATGCGTTGTAATAAACATCGGTCTCCATCGTGCTGAATCCGGCCTCGAAGATTCCGTAATCCTGGAGTAATTCAACAAACCATGTAGCAGACAGAATATCATAAACATTCATCCATTTTGTATGAGAAGAATGCCATACATCAGAATCGCCCAGAACCTCATGGTTGTTGAAATAATACTGCTCATCAAAATAACGCAGCGATATGGTCAGCATTGCCAGCATAGAGAAAATAGAATCCAGTATCATTTTCTTATTGGATGCAAGATCGTTCTGAAGCACACTGATCAGAAGAATCAAAACGTTATACTCTCGATCTACCAAATCACGCATTTGGGCCTCGGAGTAGGGTTGCTGTCTTCTGCGGCTGTCAAGCATATCCTGATAGTCAGCCAAAACCTTATTAAATTCAAATCCGGTCTGGACATCGTGGCCCTGCTTGATCGTGGCCTGAAGTCTGCTGATCTGGTGGTTGATCTCCGCACTCATTTTATCCAGCTTCGCAAACATGATAGCAAAGCCAGCGCAAGTGGCACACAGATTCAGACCATTTAGCACCAGACCGAGGTTCTGCATTTGGGCTACATTCTGCAGAATCTTCATATTTTTTACGGAACCCTGCTGCCCCTGATTCAGCGCGTGGATTGCTTTCTCCATGAGTTCCTTAGTCTCTCCATGCTTGAGGTCAGCAAGAGCAACCTTCTGGAAAGAACTGAACCGTTTCTTGACACCACGCATAACAATTTCGATGACACCATCCTTGTTTGCGTAAGGAAGCAAGTCCGCTATGACCTGTGCAATAGCTACTTCACTCATTCTCCAGATCCTCCTCAAGGTTGTCACCGATAATGGCATACAGCATAATAATTACAATTACAAAGAAACTACTATCCGTAGCATACGGATCAGATGTGTCGAACCGGGGTTTAGGATTCTTCTTGCCGAATAGTGCAGATGCCTTCTCGTTTTTCATCGCAGCTATAATTACATCAGGATTCAAACAGGTAAGCGCAAAATCCAGATTTCTGAGTTTTTCTTCGTTGCTATTGATAATGGATGCATAAAGGCACAGCATGAGTCTGGAATAGTCAGTTAAGTCCGTTAGGCTCTTCAATGCCTGTTTAATCTCAACCGCTTTTTCGTAATACTTTCTGGATCGAGGGGTAATTGGAGTAGGCTCATTCTTCTTCGACTGGGGTGTCTTTGCCACATGGGGCTCCACAAGAGAATCCAGTACAGCCGTGTAATTCTTCAGCAGATCTTCAAATTTTTTCCCGGTTTTATATTGGATCTTCTCGAAATAGTCATGAAGCTTTTCTGCTAAAGTTTCTTTTGTTATGCGCTCTGGGGTAACGATGCGAAACTGTATGTACTCTCCGACCAAGGCCGATTTCATGCGCCCAAAGGCAACTGGATTCATTGCCAAAATGGTTTCCTTCACAAAACGTTGTTGCATATTTCATCCTCCTGTTCGGTGGACGGTATACCGTCATTGTATTTCTTCTTAGGGAATCACCGTCCCCCAATAGGGATTGTAAGTTACACGAAAAAAGACTAAATCAATTCTGTAAGTGTGTTTATTATAAGGATAACAAAAAGAAAAATCAATGCGTGCCCTTTTTAGAGTTAGAGTATTTTTCATAGTATAAATTATTTTACTCTACTACATTGGCAAAAGTATAAAGTAGAACGGAAGCACAAAAGACCATCCAGTAAACATTGCAACCTGTTGTGTGGTCTGTATCGTTCGTAGGCAACGCGTGAGGACTTCACTCAAAAGTATTGTTGTTTTCAATATCGCTTGAGTTAATGCCCCAAAAGGAGGACTTTATTATTACTGGCCCATCGGGGAATCAAAGATTAAGTTCTTTAACTCGTCGATAAAACGTATTCGCCTTCAACCCAACCTCCTGCATCGCAGCCGTGGCCGTGATCTCGCCAGCCCTCCATCGTGCGCAGACAGCACGGAACTTTGCCTCATCGACTGCCACAGGTTTCCGGCCTTTATACTTACCTTCAGCCTTTGCAATTTTGATACCCTCGCGCTGGCGTTCTAGGATGCTTTCGCGTTCCAGTTCAGCCAGGGCACCGAAAACGGTGAGCATGAACCGGCCATGGGGAGTGGTGGTATCGATATTCTCCTTCAGGCTGACGAACTCCACGCCCTTCTCCGTCAGACTGGAAATGATGGTCAGCAGATCCTTGGTGTTTCTGGCGATGCGGGAGATGCTCTCTACGATCACCGTGTCGCCGGCACGGACGAAGGCCATCATGGCTTTGAAATCCTTGCGGTCCGTATTCTTGCCGCTGGCCTTATCGATGAAGATCTTCTCGACCTTCTGTTCCTCCATCATCTTCAGCTGGCGGGCTTCGTTCTGCTCGGCGGTGGAGCAGCGGACATAGCCTACTCTCATGGGACAGCACCCCCTTCAAATTCTGCCAATATTGTACCACAAGTCCGGAATTGTTTCAATGAACTGGGTGTTAATTCTGCAATATTTCAAAATACTAAAACTGACTTGTATGACACAGAAAACGGTGCGTTTTGAGTATGTCACTAGGGTGTACCCTAATGGGATACAAAACCCACAATTGACACATCTTCGGGAAGGAATTATCATAGAAACATGGAAGGAGGGATATCCATGATCATCGATTCCCACGCACATTACAATAACGGCGCCTATAAGAAACCGTTTCGCTATTTGTCGCATGACCAGGATGGATATACCCTCAGGGAGGGGGACCGGGAACAGCTCTTCCGGGAACTACAGGATGCCAATATCCCATACTCAATTGAACCCGGTGTGAGTCTGCAATCCTGCGGGGAAGTGCTGGAGCTTGCGGCGCAGTATCCTGGACGGATCTTTCCTGCCATCGGGGTCCATCCCACCAGATCCATTTTTGAAACCTGGTCTGACCGGCATAAACTGGATGCATATGCGAAAACGCCCGGTGTGATCGCCATCGGCGAAATCGGTCTGGACTATCACTACAAGCGTGAGGAACAGCACCGGCTGACGCAGTATCTCTGGTTTCTCTACCAGCTGGATCTGGCATGGAAGCGGAAGAAGCCTGTGATCCTCCATGTTCGGGATGCCCACGAAGATGTACTTCGGATACTCAGATGGCATCCGGCCAGAAAGCTGGGCGGCGTGGTCCACTGCTTCTATGGCTCCAAAGAGATCGCAGAGCAGTATCTGAAGCTGGGATACCACATCGGGATCGGCGGCTCCGTCTTGCAGCTGGAGGAACGGGCGCAGGAGCTGTGGGAAGCGATCCCGCACATCCCTCTGGAGCGCATTCTGCTCGAAACCGATGCGCCCTTCATCCTGCCCTACTGCAAGGATGTGATCCAGCCCAAGCTCCTGCGCCGGGCCAGGAATACCTCGCTGATCCTCCCGGCAGTCATCCGGAAGATTGCCGAGCTGAAAGGCATTTCGGCTGACGAAGTGGAGCAGGCAACCACGGAAAACACGATCCGGCTGTTCCATCTGCCGGTTTTGGAGGACAACCCATGACAGTTATGGAATATGGACAACAGAATCGGGATGTAGTCATGCTCCTGCACGGCGGCGGACTCTCCTGGTGGAACTACCGTGAGGTTGCGAAGCGGCTCGCAGAGCAGTATCATGTGGTGCTTCCGGTTTTGGACGGCCATGCAGACAGCGATGCACCCTTTACCACCATCGAGGACAATGCGGCCCGGCTGATTTCTTACATCGATGCCCATTTTGGTGGGCAGGTCCTGGTACTCGGCGGCCTGTCGCTGGGCGGTCAGATCGCTGTGGAGATGCTTTCTCAGCGGAAAGACATCTGCCGATATGCTCTGATCGAAAGTGCGCTGGTCAAGCCCTCGAAGCTGACTGCGGCGATGATCGGCCCCACTTTCGGCATGAGCTACGGACTGATCAAGCAGAAGTGGTTTGCCAAACTGCAGGCGGATTACCTGGGTATCCCCCGGGAGCTGTTCGACGATTATTTCCGGGACACCTGCAAAATCGGAAAAGCGGATATGATCGCTTTCCTGAAGGCCAACAGCCTGTACACCATCAAGCCGGATCTGTTCGAAACCACGGCAAAGACAAAAATCGTGGCCGGTGCCAAAGAGCAGAAAAGCATCCGGGATTCTGCCGAACTGCTCCGGGAAGCCATTCCGGGAAGCAGGATGGAGATCCTGCCCGGCCTGCGGCATGGGGATTTGAGCATCAACCATCCGGCGCATTATGTGCGGATGCTTACAGAATGGATTGGAGAAGCATTATGAAAAAAGTTCGTATTACTGCGGTACGCAAAGCAAGTTATCCGGATTTGATGGAGAAATATGAGAATCCCATCCAGCATGCCTGCGATGTGGCGGAGGGTCAGGTCTGGATCGCCAATGGATGGGCGAAGCCGGAGGGCTTCTGCGACAGCGCCTGGGACAGCATCTCGGCTTTTGTCATGACGCTTGCCCACGGCGGCGGAAACTTCTACGACGGCTGGATGAAGGATCCCAAGTCCGCCATGATTTCCTGCAATGACGGATTCAGACCTGTGAGTTTCTATCTTGAGGCATTGAACGAGGAGGCAGACGCATGAACCTGAACGAAATGATCTGCCATCGCAAATCCTGCCGGAGCTTCACGAATGTTCCCGTGGATGCTGCGGCCATCGAAACCATCAAGGCCTTCCCCATGAAGCCCCTGTACCCGGAAATCAAGGTCCGCATGGACATCGTGAGCCGGGATAAGGTCAAGTGCATCTGCCCCTGGACCACGCCCCAGCTCATCGCCATTTACTCCGAGGAAGCGGACGGGTACCTGGAGAACATCGGCTTCCTGTTCCAGCAGATGGATCTATACTTACAGACTTTGGGCCTTGGCGTCTGCTGGCTTGGCATGGGCCGGATGAACCCCAAAACCGCCGTGACCGTGGAGGGCATGAAGTTCGTCATCATGCTGGCCTTCGGCCACCCCAAGGGCGACCAGCTTCGCCACGATTTCAAGGGCTTCAAGCGCAAGTCCCTGGCCCAAATCGCAGACACCCCCGATTCCAGACTGGAACCGGCTCGTCTGGCACCCTCGGCCGTCAACAGCCAGCCCTGGTACTTCACCCACGAGGGCGACACCATCCATGTGTACTGCTCCAGGAAGGGTTCCCGGCTGGATGCAGGTATCGCACTGGCGCACCTGTATGTCGCCAACGAAGGCTTCCGGTTCTTCAAGGCAGACCAAATCACCGATCTGCCGGGATATTCCTATATTGGAAGTGTGACCTTATGATCAACAAACTGGGATTTGGTTTCCTGCGCCTGCCGAAAAAGGACGGGGAATTGGATTGGCAGACCATCTGTTCCATGGTAGACGTATTCATGGACGGGGGCGGTGTGTTCTTTGACACCTGCTATACCTATTTGAATGGTCTGAGCGAAGCAGCGATTCGCAAATGTGTTGTGGAACGAAAGCATCGGGACAGCTTTCAGCTTTGTGACAAGCTGCCCGGATACCTCTTCAAGAGCTACGAGGATTGCCAGAAGTATTTTGACGAGGAACTGTCCCGCTGCGGTGTGGAATGGTTCGATATTTTGATGCTCCACTGGCTCAACGATGATAATTATGCCATCGCCGAAAAATATGACGAGTTTCGTTTCCTGCGGGAGAAGAAGGCAGAGGGAAAGGTGAAACGAATCGGTTTTTCTTACCACGGTGATGCAGCTCTGCTGGACAGAATCCTGACCGCCCACCCGGAGGTGGATGTGGTGCTGATGCAGCTGAATTACCTGGACTGGGAAAGCGAGGGCATCCAGTCCCGGAAGTGCTATGAAACCTGCCTGCGCCACGGCAAGTCTGTGATGGTCATGGAGCCGGTGAAGGGCGGCACGTTGGCAAAGCTCCCGGAGGATGCGGAAGCAAAGCTTCGGGCAGTCCACCCAAACTGGACCCCATCCGACTGGGCGCTGCGGTTCGTACAGTCTCTGCCCGGGGTGGAAATAGCCTTAAGCGGCATGGGTACTATGGAGCAGGTACGCGCCAATATCCGGCCCTTTGAACCTCTGACCGGTGAAGAAACGGCCCTTCTTGCAGATGTGGCAGAAATCATCCGGGGCAAAACAGCCGTTGGCTGCACCGGCTGCGCTTACTGCGTGAGCCATTGTCCCAAGCAGATCCCCATCCCTAAGTACATCAAACTCTATAACGAGATCACCTGTTATCCCGGGGATGACTGGAAAATCATCCCCACCTATCACCAGATGGTTTTATCTGCAGGCAAGGCATCCGATTGTATTGGTTGCCATTCCTGCGAAAAGTATTGTCCCCAGAAGTTGTCTGTTGTGGACCATATGAAAACCATCGCAGAGAAATTTGAAACATCGGAGGCGTAACTTATGGAATACAGACAGCTTCCCCACGGAAATGAAACGGAGAAATTCGGTGTCCTGAGTCTGGGCTTCGGCGGCATCGGCACCACCCCTGTGGACGAGATCGAAGCTATTGTCCGCAAGGCCATCGATCACGGCATCAACTTTTTCGATATGTGTACCGCAGGAGCCACCTATGCCCCCGTGGGCCGGGCCATCGCAGGCCGCCGGGAGCAGGTGTTTTTGCAGGTGCATTTCGGTGCCGTCTACGACGAGAACGGCGAATACGGCTGGTGCCGGGATTTTGACACCATTCAAAAGACCTTCCTCTGGGAACTGGAGCAGTTGGGAACTGACTATGTGGACTTCGGCTTCCTGCACTGTGTGGATGAGGATGAAGATTTCGACAAGCTCATCGAGATCGGTGTTTTGGATTACTTAAAGGAGCTGAAGGCGCAGGGCATCGTGCGCCACATCGGCTTCTCCTCCCATACCCCTTCCGTTGCAAACCGCATTCTCGACACCGGCCTGATCGATATGATGATGTTCTCCATCAACCCGGCCTATGATTTCGAGAAGGGCGACGAGTACGGCATCGGCTCCGTGCAGGAGCGGTTCGACCTGTTCCGGCGGTGCGAGACCGAGGGCGTGGGCATCTCCGTCATGAAGCCCTTCTTCGCCGGTCAGCTTCTGACGGCGGACCAGTCCCCCTTCGGTGTGGCGCTGACCCACAATCAGTGCCTGCAATATGCCATCGACCGGCCCGGCGTGCTGGTGGCTGTGCCCGGTGTGCAGACGATGGAGCATCTGGATCAGGTGCTGAAATTCCTGGAGGCCACCGATGAGGAGAAGGACTATTCCGTCATCGGCACCTTCACCGCCGACACCATCACCGGGACCTGCGTCTACTGCAACCACTGCCAGCCCTGCCCCGCAGGCATCGACATCGGTCTGGTGAACAAATATTACGATCTGGCTCTGGCTGGTGATGACATCGCCGCCAACCATTACACCAAGCTGGCAACCAAGGCAGACGCCTGCCTCCAGTGCGGACACTGCGAGGAACGCTGTCCCTTCAGTGTGAAGCAAATGAGCCGGATGGTTGCCATTGACGAATACTTTGCCAAAAGATAAGGAGACGGTTGTGTTTTTGTAATCTGTGAACCAATTCTCAAGGTGTAGCACTATTTGACTTTTTTGTTCTTCTCATATATAATTTAAAGTAGAATAATGTACCCTCGATAGGAAGAACTAATTATGGCTAGAGAATATTTGGATTATATCGAGTTTTTGAACCAAACCCTTCAAATACCAGATGTGCAACAGTACACAGCGATTGACTTATTTGCTGGATGTGGCGGTTTGTCATTAGGATTTGAAGCAGCAGGAATCAAAACTATTGGATATGAAATGGTAGCGGATTGTTGTGAAACATATCGGAAAAACCTGAGGTCTGAATGTCATCAGGTAATGATTACTCCTGATATGGATTTCCCCAAAGTGCAGATTGTAATCGGTGGGCCTCCATGTCAGCCGTTTAGTCGTCGAGGTAAGCAACTCGGCAAGGAAGATTCACGCAATGGCTTTCCTTCTTTTATTGAAGCAATTCGAAAGATTGATCCAGATATATGGATTTGCGAGAATGTGAAAGGTCTTCCTGAACAAAATGCCGACTATTTCAAAATGCTGACCGATGAATTTGAATCTTTGGATTATACCGTTTTCAAAACAGTAATTAAAATGGATCGATTTGATGTTCCTCAAACTCGTGAACGAATGGTGATGATTGGACATCGTGGCGGATTTATTCCTCCTGTTGAGAACGACTATCGCATTACAGCTGGGGAAGCATTAGGCGAGTTGGCAACTCAGATTCCAGAGAACGCAGCATTTCTTACACCAGCAATGGATCAGTATATAGCCAAATATGAAGCAGCATCTAAATGCAAGAATCCCAGAGATTTGCATATGGATCGACCTGCAAGAACCCTAACTTGTCGTAACCTTGCTGGTGCTACTAGTGATATGCACAGAATTCGTTTAGCAGATGGGAGAAGAAGAAGGATTACCGTTCGAGAAGCGGCGAGACTACAGAGTTTTCCAGATTGGTTTGAGTTTTCAGGTAATGAAGAAAGCCAGTTCACACAAATTGGAAATGCAGTTCCTCCTATGTTTGCATATCATCTTGCGCTATCTGTAATTGATTACTTGCAAAATCGGAAAGGAGATAAAAATGCCTAACTTGGATTTGCCTGTCATAGACTACAAAGGTCGCAAGACCGCCAATGGATATAAGAAAGGGTTTTCTGAAAAATCTCCCGATGTGCAGAAGCTGATTCGTGAAGCACTCCATATTGTTCAAGCATTAGGAATCCCTACAGACGATTTGACCGATATTCGCAAGGAAAAGATTGCTATGGCCCTCTTAGCGGTTGGAGATGTAAAAACAACCAAAGACTGGGCGAAAATAAAAGATGCAAACAAAACATATGCCGTCACTACAAAACAGATGATTGATTTTTACAACCAACATCTCGAAGATTCTACAAGTAAAGGGTCATATGATTATGTCCTTCGTCACGGTTTGAAACGGCTTCTCATCGCAGGAATTGTTGTGCAATCCAAACCGGATTCTAATCTGAGCGATTCCACTAGAGGATATAAGGTTAGTGTAGAGTATTCAAAAATTATCCGCACATACCATCAGAAAGACTGGAAAAAGCAAGTCGACATTTTTAATCGTTCGCATAAAACATATGCCGAACGATTGGAACAGAAGAGAGATATTCCCAAGATTACCGTTCGCACCGCAGATGGGCAAGAGTTCCAATTAAAAGACGGAGAACATAATCAGATTCAACAGCAGATTATTCAAGAATTTCTGCCTCGTTTCGGATTTGGTGCAAAGATACTCTATTGTGGAGATTCTGACAATAAATATGGTGTCATTAACGAATCTGATACGATGGAGAAACTTGGAATCGGTGATATCTCCCAGGGTAAGCTCCCGGATGTTGTTGCTTATTCCGAAGTTAAGGATTGGATTTATCTAATTGAAGCATATCATTCTTCTAATCCGATTACAGCGGAAAGAAAATATGAGCTAGAGCAAATGATGGGTAGTGCTGCCTCGAAATGTGTTTTTATAACAGCCTTTAATAATTATGAGGCATATCGTTCTTGCCCTGAAGAAATAGCATGGGAAACTGAAATTTGGATTGCTACTGAGCCAGATCATATGATACACAGAAATGGTCACCGTTTTATGGGTCCTTATTCAGAAAGAATTAAGCGCGGTAGTCTTGTTTTTCACGAAAAATGTGGGTATGGCACAGTCGTGGAAATTGGTTCTGACTATATTGAGATAACCTTCCCTGCGGAGTATAGGACAGTAAGATTCCCGCATCCTCTTTTCCTCGATAATGGAGAGATTAAAGTAGTCGAAATATAAATCATAGCAAATTACCGCCTCAGTCATCTTTGACCGAGGCGGTAACTATTTTTATTTTTTGGCTCCACAGCCACCTTAATCACCCCATCGAGCTTGTTCTCAAACACCCGGTAAGCCTCCTCGATGTCTTCCAGCTTGTAGCGATGGGTGATCAGCGGCGTGGTGTCGATTTTGCCCTGTTCAATCAGCCGCAGGATCTCGGCGCAGTCGCAGCCGTCGACACCGCCGGTTTTGAAGGTGAGGTTTTTGCCGTACATGTCGGGCAGGGGAAGGGTCTGGGGCTCGTCATAGAGGGCTACCACGGTGACGATGGCGTTGGGCCGGGCGCAGGTCCAGGCCAGACGGAAGGTGTCCTTTGCGCCAGCCACTTCCAGCACCACATCGGCGCCGCCGTGGTCGGAGTTGGCGAGGGTGAAGGCCTCGCACTCGTCCGGGGTGCAGGTCAGCACTTCAGGGTAATGCTCGTGGACGAAGGCGATTCGTGCCGGATCTTTTTCGCAGACGATGATTCGTTTGGGGTTCTTCAGAAGCACGCACATGAGGGTACATAGGCCCGTGGGGCCTGCGCCGATGATGAGGACGGTGTCATCGGGGGTGATCTCGCTGATCCGGGCGGCCCAGAAGCCGGTGGCCAGCACATCGCCCACCAGCAGTGCCTGCTCGTCAGAAACAGAATCGGGGATCTTGTTCAGACCCTGATCCGCATAGGGTACCCGGACGAACTCCGCCTGTCCGCCGTCGATGCGGCATCCCAGTGCCCAGCCGCCATTAGGGTCGGTGCAGTTGTTCACAAAGCCGTGCCGGCAGAAGAAGCACTCGCCGCAGAAGGTCTCCACATTTACCGTCACCCGGTCACCGGGCCTCACAGTAGTCACTGCGGAGCCGACTTCCTCCACCACGCCCACCATCTCATGGCCAACTGTAATGCCGGGAACCGCCCGGGGCACCGACCCATGCTTGATGTGCAGATCGCTGGTGCAGATACTGCCCAAAGTAACTCGGACGACCGCATCTCTGGGGTCGAGGATCGTGGGCTTGGGCTTGTCCATGAGGGCAAATTTGCCGTGTTCGATGTAGGTCAGGGCTTTCATGGGATGTACCTCCTGTGTGTTTGGGACTATTATAGCTCAGGAAGCGCAACGATGCAAATAAAAGTCCCGGAATTGCGATGCAACTGAGGAACCGGTTATGCCATATTCAGTTGCCGCTTCTCCATCCGCTTCCAGCTCACGAAACCGTACAAATCATTCACGAGGAACATCACAAAGCAGATGATGACGGACAGATAGCTGATGTCCTCTTTTGCCGCCATGGTCCACATGACGATCAGCACCACATCGTTGGCGGCGTAGGCCAGGGCGAAGTAGGGACTGCGGCGGAAGGTCAGGTAGACGGCGATGAAGCTGGTGGTCACGGACAGGGTGCTGGGGAGCATATTGGCGGTGCCAAAGTGGTCCAGAATGAAATAGAATCCGAAGGTAATCCCGGCGGTCAGCGCATACATGAGTGCAAGCTCCTTGCTTCCCAGCCGGTTCACCGCCACCTCCGAATGGTTCCCGTTATAGGGATTGCGAAGCCAGGAAACATAAGCAAACAGTGCCATGGGGCCGGTCATGCCGAGGTAGGTGATCATCTCGCCAAAGTAGGAAAAGGTGTAGGAGATCAGACCGTAGAGCAGACTGAACAGGATCATCAGAGCCTGCCCGATGGGATTGCCCTTGGCGTTGAAGATCAGCGAGGTCGTGCCGATCAGCGAGGCCGCCAGCGTCATGAAATTCACCCGGTCAAAGAGGAAAAAGGACACCAGGATCAGCCCGGCAGAGCCGCCCCACAGGGTCAGTTCCCCTCTGGAAAAGTAATTGATCAGTTTTTTCATAAGCCCTCCAAAACATAAAAAATAAGCACCCATCCACACATCTTCAAAGACCTAACGATGTGCAAACAAGCGCTTTCGCTTACTACCCGGTGGCAGTCCAATATTCTGATGAGATTGTAAGGGGAAAGGGCGGAAATGTCAAGAAAAAATCACAGGCAAATCCCACATTGCCTGTGATATTCTTCTCTAAACGACATTGCGTTCTGTTGCGATGTAATACCTTTCCTGGATGGCCGCTATCGTTGCAAGGACACATACCACCGGGGCTGTATACCGCAGATCCACAAAGGAAATCGTCAGCGGCAATAGAAACAGGCATAGGCCTGTGGCTTTGTTGGCGATGGTGTGCAGAGCAGGTATCTGCTTCGTTTGCGTGATCCCCCAAACCAGATTGACCAGCTTCACCACCGCAATGACAGCCGCCCAGACCCAGATCCATATGGGAATCTGGATCACCGGCACCAGCTTCACAAAAGAAACGATTACAAAGAGAAAGTCGGCAACGGTGTCCAGCGTTGAACCAAATGAACTGGCGGCACCTGTCTTTCTTGCAATGGTTCCGTCCACCATATCGGTCAGACCGCAGAATATGTATAGCCCATAAAAGCAAGCAGAAAACACGGGACAGAACAATAGCCCGATACTGCCAGGGATGCGGCAGAAAGTGATGATATTTGCGATCTGTTTTTTCATCTGATCCATTAAAACTGATCGATATAACCCTGAAGCTTCTCCACAAACACGCCCAGATGGTATCCGTCGCAGACGGCATGATGCACCTGGATGGCCAGCGGCAGCAGCCGTTTGCCGTCTCGCTCAAAGAACTTGCCCATCGTAAAGATCGGCAGCAGGAACTTGCCCTCGTCAAAGACATTGATGTTGAAGCCCGTAAACTCCACCCAGGGGACCATAGAGATGTTGAAGGAATTGGCAGGGGTCCCGGGCTTGGGGGTGTAACGGGTGGAGGTGCTGTAACGGGCCACATCGTCCTCGTAGCCCTTCAGGAAGGTTTTGTAATCCTCCGAAAACCAGGACCAGATGCCGGAAAAGTTCTTGTTTTCCTTGTTGAACACCGTGTACATGGGGTGCATATCGTCGTAGATGCCCAGACCTTCCGGCGTGAGCGAGGTCCGAAACTCCGGCATATCATTGACGGTCTTGGTCAGCAGCCAGATCATGGCTGGGTACAGCTTCTGTCCCTTCAGATTCGTGATATCCAGATTCACCACGGCAGAATAGGTGCAGACCACCCGGTTGATAAAATGCTCATAGAACTCTCTGCGTTCCCAGTTTTCCAAATCGATCAGGTTGAAAGCCATCATATCACCTCGAAAATTGATGGCATCATTATACCACGAAGACGAACCCCAGACAATAAAAAATCGCCCCTTTCGGAGCGCAAAGAAATGACCCTTGATCTTTTGATTTACTCAAGATCAAGGGTCATTAGTGGATGATGGGATCACTCATTTTCGTAACCTCTTACTTTCTATAGATTTGTTTTTAGGGGAGTTTGCTTAGTACATTGGACTCACTCCTTTTTTGTATCTTCATAATACAGCGAGAACCCAAACTTTTCAAGATGGGATGTTCCATAAGAATGGACGCAAAAAGTTGGAGAAACTGAGAATGGACAGGAGAAAACAGGTGTGGTATGATATTTATGTTGGGCGGCTTCTGCGGAGGCCGCTTCTTTTTGTAAAGAAACCTCTTTCCGCCGGGAAAAGGATATGGTAGAATATACGCAAAAACAGGAGGTTATGCCATGAAATGGGAATTATTTGAATTCGCAGGATATGGGGAAGCCAAACTGCCGGCCAGACTTTGGATGCCGGATGGGGAAGTGAAAGCGGTATTGCAGATTACCCACGGTATGACGGAACATATGGGACGGTACGAAGCCTTTGCCGAATACCTGTGTCCTATGGGGATCGCAGTGGCGGGCTTTGATCTGCGTGGACATGGCGCAAATCCCGGCGACCCGGAAGTTGCTTCCTTTGGGGAAGGCGGCTGGGCGGCCTCCATCGAGGATATGCAGTTGTTTTATGAGCATCTGCAGCGGCGGTTTCCAGGCATGCCCCACTTCATGCTGGGCTTTTCCCTTGGCTCGTTCCTGCTCCGGGAATATCTGACAAAGTATCCGGACGAGGGTGTGCTGTCCGGCGCCATCATCATGGGAAGCGGACATCAGCCCGGATGGCTGCTGTCGGTTATGCGCTGGATTGTGAAGGGACAGATCAAAAAGGCCGGGTTTGACGGAACCACCGATCTGGTGCGGCAGCTTTCCTTCGGCACTTACAACCAGAAATTCAAGCCCAACCGCACAAGCGCCGATTGGCTCTGTGCCGATGAGGCGGAGCTTGACAAATATCTGGAAGATCCCCTGGTGCGCAAGGACATTTCTTCGGGTCTGTTCTGGGAACTGCTGGGCTCCATGAAGCGGAGCGGAAGCACCTTTGAATATGATGGATGGGATACCGGCCTGCCGATCCTGCTGATTTCCGGACAGGATGATCCTGTGGGCGATGGCGGAAAAGGTGTCCAGGCAATCTATAACCGCATGAAGAAAACCGGCATGGAGAATGTGACATTAAAGCTGTTCCCCGGGGCAAGACATGATCTGCTCCATGAGGAAAAGAGCGGTGCGGAAGAGGTACGGAAATTGATTGCGGAGTGGATCAAGCGATGAAAAAATGGATGTTTCTCCTTCTGGCGGCGATTCTTCTGACCGCCTGTGGGCAATCTAATGGAAAGGAGCAGGAGGCGATGTATGTGAACATCACGGCGCAGGAAGCCAAGACGATCATGGACACCGAACAAGGCTATGTGATCCTCGACACCCGGACGCGGGAGGAATATGACCAGGGCCACATCCCCGGTGCCATCCAGATCTCCCACGACGAGATCATGGAAAAGGCTGAGGAGGTGCTGACGGACAAGGACCAGCTGATCCTGGTCTACTGCCGCAGCGGCCGCCGGAGCAAGATCGCAGCCGAGGCCCTGGTGGAGCTGGGGTATACGAATATCAAGGAATTCGGCGGCATCATCGATTGGCTCTATGAGGTGACGGAATAAAAAGCACTTGCAGGATCTCATTAATTCTGCTACAATCAAGAAAACAAAGAGAATGGAGTTGAAAGGATGTACACTGTTACCTGCTGATTACCTGGGCATACGGACGAAAGCGGCGAAACCGTCGCTTCTATTCGTCGTGCCCAAAATGCAGGAAGTGTGGATCCTTTCGGTCTTTTGCATCAGTGTGCCCGTAGGGTGATTGTGCGTTTATGGCCGCAGGATGACTTCCTGCGGCCATTTTAATATGCTTTGGAGGGCACTATGTCTTTAATCAATGTTACGAATTTGACCTTTGCCTATGACGGCAGCTATGAAAATATCTTTGAAAATGTCAGCTTTCAGCTGGACACCAACTGGCGGCTGGGCTTCACCGGGCGCAACGGCCGGGGCAAGACCACCTTTCTGAATCTCTTGCTGGGGAAGTACGAGTACCGGGGCAGCATTTCCGCTTCCGTGGCCTTTTCCTATTTTCCCTACCATGTGGTCGATCCCAGCGTTTTGGCCATCGATGCGGTGGAACAGATGCACCCCGACTACGAATACTGGCGTGTGGCCCGGGAAATGGCGAAGTTGGCGCTGGAGGACGAGGTGCTGTACCGTCCCTACGGAACACTCAGCAATGGCGAGCAGACAAAATTGCAGCTTGCGGTGCTGTTTTCCAAGGAGAACAACTTCCTGCTCATCGACGAGCCCACCAACCATCTGGACATCCGGGGCCGTGAGCTGGTGAGCCGGTATTTGAGCAGCAAGCGGGGCTTTATCCTGGTGTCCCATGACCGCTCCTTCCTGGACGGCTGCGTGGATCACATCCTGTCCATCAACAAGTCGGACATCCAGATCAGCAAGGGGAATTTCTCCACCTGGTGGGAGAACAAGGCCCGACAGGATGCCTTCGAGCAGGCGGAGAATGAGAAGCTGAAACGGGAGATCTCCCGGCTGGAGGAGACGGCCCGGGAGAAGGCCGCCTGGTCAGACCGCACCGAGGCCACCAAGATCGGCTCCCATGTTTTCGACCGGGGCTATGTGGGCCACAAGGCGGAGAAAATGATGGCCCGTTCCAAGGCCATCGAAAAACGCCAGACCGCCGCCATCGAGGAGAAGTCCAAGCTTCTCAAAAACATCGAGCGCAGCGACGATCTGAAAATTTTCCAGACCCCCTTCCACACGAAGCGGCTGGCGGAGCTGAAGAATGTGACCATCGACTACGGCGGCGGTGCGGTGTGCGAAAACATCAGCTTCGAGATCCGCATGGGCGACCGGATCGCATTGCAAGGTGCCAACGGCAGCGGCAAGAGCAGCATCATCAAGCTCCTGTGCGGCGAAAATATCCCCCACACCGGCGCAGCTTGGCTGGGCAACGGGCTGAAGATCTCCTATGTGAATCAGGACACCTCGGGTCTCCGGGGGAAGCTCACGGACTTTGCACGGGAGTCCGGCATCGACGAGAGCCTGTTTCTGGCCATGCTGGCGAAGCTGGATGTGCCGAAGGCGCAGATGGAGAAGGATATGTCCGCCTTAAGCGCAGGCCAGAAGAAAAAGGTCCTCCTCGCCCGTTCCATCTGCGAACCCATGCACCTGCACATCTGGGACGAGCCAATGAACTACATAGACATCATCTCCCGAATGCAGATCGAGGCGGTGCTGAAGGAGTACCAGCCCACGATCCTGTTTGTGGAGCACGATAAGGCGTTCTGTGACAATGTGGCAACGAAGATTGTGGAACTGTAAGGAAACGGATGCACGCCCTGGCTACTTCGCAGCCGCAAATATTAAGATCCGATTCTGTTGCTGAGGTCTAAACTGTCTGCGATTACTTGGGCTTCTATTCATGTCGCTGTTCCAACGGCATAAAAAACAGTTGATGGTACAGAAGAAGTACTGTAGCAAGGTGTGATTTCACATAAAGCTGAAATAAAGGGGATTTTCCATGAGCTTCGTAAATTCATTGAAACTGGTCAGATGGCATTTGTACCAGAAGAATGGGAGAGAATGAAGTAACTACTGGACACAATCGTTTTTGCTTTTATTAAAGATTGATTATCAAAACCGCACTAGATACAAAAACGTAAATGAAAAAACCGCCGTTTTCTATGTGGAAAACGGCGGTTTAAGGCCAGTCATTGAGATTCGGCCCCACGGTCTTTGGGAGAGCAAAGTAAAAAAACGATTACTTATGGTGATATATAGATTTCTAGGTGTTTTCACTGCGGTGCTTGAACCCATCCGGCACGAATTGCTCCGCAGAATTGCCTGTATTCCAGTTGTTTCTATGGCTGGACATGTAGTCAAAACCCTGGCACCCGAATATTTCGGGTGCCAGGGTTTATGTTGCAGTACAGAAAAGAGATAATAGCAGGTTAGACAAATGTCAGATTTTGAAATGCAGCAAACAAAGAACAGGGACAGATGGACATGATTTGGGAAGTGCATTAAGGGAAGCTGGAACAAGATCGAGATAGGGTAATCCTGCTTCATTTACTGGTGATATCAACATTAGATGCAGTGGCATTGATGTAGTATTCTTTGCTGCTAATGGAGAATTTGCTGTTGTCAAATAAATCCTCGCCTGTTGGAAGCTCAAATAAATGCCCCAGTCTCCACGGTTGATGGGCCGCATGTCCATCATCACCAATTACGACATAGATTATTTCGTAACAGGAGGCGTGACTGCGTGCAAATTTTAGTTCATTGTCAGACATGTAAAACACGACTTCATTGTTCCTGGAAGCTTTTACTTCTACATACTGCGTATTGCCATGGGCATCATTGTAGCGAATATCGTATCCGCATGTATCGTCACCTTTCGCAATTCGGCCTGCTTTTTCTGCATTGCCGGATATCCAACGAGTTGAGGGATACAGTGCAGCCAACTCCCTATAGACTGTCGCCTCTCCAATAAAACCATCGTCCTGTTTGGTTTTATCCGCTGCTTCAGGGTAGACTCTGCGGATGTGAAAACCAGACTTTGTCGGCTTGCCGGCTGTGATTTTCGATGAAGACCGCTCAAGCTCAACTTGAATAAGGCCAGACGGACTTGAAGAAAAAACATGATCCATCATTGCTTGGATATTGGTGTTGGGGGAAACATGGGATTCCGGTGATGATTGCGTAGATAGATTGTCTTTTTTGTGCATCAATGCCGGTATTTGACCAAAAAGCAAATGTGCTTCGATTACTGACTTCGGATAACTGGCTTCAAGCACAGATAATATCTCCTCGCCTATGTCAGAACGGGCTTCGGCAAGAATCTCCTCAATGGTATTCTCTTTGTAACTGTCAAGTTCATTGAATGCGATACCGAATTGGTCGTGAAATACTGCGTCTATGTCTACATAAACAGAGTTTTCAATACTATATTCTGCGAAATCGTAATCGTCACAGTACTGGTCGTATTGCTCGGTATGGTTGTCCGATTCCAACAGCATTTCATAGATGTTGGCAAGATATTTCGGACGGTATATCTGTGCCTTTTTCTTGACTTTATCAATCCAATATGGAGTGATATTGATATGATGTGTTGTGATAGCATTGAAGTCATCCAGATCAATCCCGAGAAATTGGAAAATCTGAATGATAAGAGGGGCATTTTCGATGGAGTTAATGCTGTCGTAGTTCAAATCGGCATCAATATCAGACGAGAGATTCAACTGGGAGATTATCTCATTTGCGCTAGTTCCGTTGGTAAGATGCTTTCCTGCGGATTCTGCGATTGCTGCCCAGAAGTCATCCCGTAAATTTGTTTCAGCTTCAAACAGTCTGCGAGAATTTTTTAGGAGTTTGAGTTGATCATCGCCTTTATCAATCTGCATTTTCTTTTCACGAACTGCATTGTTCTCTCGGAACAAATCACGGAAAAATTCTTTTCCATCGCTCACATCGAGGACTGTAGTGATCAGCTCGGCTACAGAGTCCGCAAAATCAAATTCTTTTTTCAGATCAGTAAAAGAGGTTTGCGATTGCGGAACCTTGATATATGCGAGATTCTTGCTTTTCAAATAGACGGGATCATAATCGTTGAGCGTAGTAATTCTTGTTCCGGTATCCATCTGGTATTGGATACTAATTTGACTGCAGAGTGAGAGCTTGGTTGATTTCAGTTTTCTGAAATCAACGCTTGCGTTTTTAAGCCCAATTCGACACGCATAGACAAAGGGGAGAAACTGCAGATACTCTTTCTTAAATTCTTCATCCAGGGGGTGAAGCTGTATAGTTCCACAGGGTTCCGCATCAATGTGCTTCAGAGGCCGTACACCGAACAACTTCTTGACTTTCTCTTCACCGGAGCGGTTATCAATATCCAGAATATTGAAACATTTCAGAATTTCGTTACTGAATACTCGTTTGTCGGCGTAGTATGCGTCCTGAACAGGGATGTAACGCTTGATTCCGCCACATTTAACCGGCACTTGTCCGCTGTGGATAAATTCATCATATGAGGGATTGTCCTCGGTATACGTATCCGGAGTCTTGTTCTCCCTGATGAGTTTTCGGTAAAGGTTTTTGCCCTTGGTACATTCTCTGTCCAGTGTAGGGAGCTTCATCAGAGCCTGGTAGATAATGGACTTATCCATCTCCTGGAACGTATCCGCGACACCAAGGCGATTGAGCAGTACCTCTGATTCCTTTCTACAATTTCGCCCTGTGGTTGATCGCAGAGCATCAGAATCGATAGCTGGAACAAGAATGAAAGGACTCAATTCTATATCCTCGAAACAGCATCGGCTGGATGGTGCCTTGGTTCCATCAATTCCTGTAATCCATTCCTTTTGCGCTAAATAGAAGCGGAAATACGAAATCATGTGTTGCGGTTTGACAGATCGGGACTTACCTTTACCTTGTGGGATGCCCTTTATAGAGGATTCTGAAGTAGTATCTTCCGTTTCGGAACGGATTAGTTTCTGTGCCTGGGGGTCAGAAATCAGCCAGGCGATAATGTCGTTAAACTCAGCCTTCTCGATGATCAGATCCATTTTCTCAAAGGTTGTAACGATAACTTTTGTATGCTCAGTGCGGCTGAATTTTTCGCGGGTGTAGGTACAACCGTCATCGCAGTGGAAGGGACTGCATGCATCCAAATACAGGCTCTTTTCGGACCCGATTAACTCCTTTGTAGCAATTCGGGGGTATTTTGAAACACCAAGCCACTGTAAAAAACCGGCGATTTCAGCACTGTCGTGACAGTCGAGAGATAATTCATCCAATGCGACAAAGCGGTTCGAGAATTGTGAAATAATGCGTTCTCCTAATCGATTTCCATATTCATAACCCAGATAGCACTCATTTGCATAGCAGATTTCACCGTTTCTGCACAGGACTTTCACATTAACACCTGCAAACGATTCGTTGTTTCCGCTGATATAGTAATTCCAAAGCCAACGTAGAATATCACCGCATCTTTCGGCAGTGTCTATTTGTGCATCAACCTGGCTAATAACGCCGCGCAGAAGACGATCAAAACTATACTCCTCCAGATTGTATCTGGACAGTTCGGCTGCTAACGTTCTTCGATTTTTGCCAATCTGCAGCGTTTCATAAAGGTGTGCTTCCAGTTCGGCATTTAGAAAGCGAATCTTTACCCAATCGGGCAATGCGATCACGGTTTCTTCATTGGGCAAAGGATATACCTTGTCTGGGGCTGTGATGCTGTTTCCGTCGCTGTCCACCAGCAAATGCGGAAAGAGATCCGGTGAAGAAAAGGATCTAAATTGCTTGTTGGTATATGAAATGAGGTCTGCTTTTTGGGATATGGAGTATTTGTTGATATGGCAGTTTAGCTGTTTGCAGAAATCCGAATAAGAGAAAAAGGTGATTTTGAGTTTGTTTCGCAGGTAATCCTCGATTGTTAGGTCATCTGGTCGTTTCAGCAAAGTATTAAAAAACGCAGGTTTCAGAATGGTATCAAAGGGTGAGGCAGAATACTTGGGGCTGTCATTGACTGATATATAATGATTATCGATTGTGGGAAGTATTTTCTTGTCTTTGACTTTATCTCTCAAAAGATCGTCTAACCGATATGTCTCTTTGAGAATCAGATCCATATCTGGTGAGATAACCAGTTTCAAGGGCTCGTAATTGCAGATAGAGTGCGTCGAAGAAATATTTACTGCTGTATCTACCATGAAGTCTGCAAGCAAGGGGATAAGCTGCTGATTAATACTGCTGCCCTTTAGGAGATTGTTTCTATCGCTGGTCAATTCAAAGGTGCCGTGGATCAATGCAGGGAATTGCAGCTTGACATCTGTCTTGAAATAAGAGTACAGAACATGACCGCAACTCTTTGCTGAAGGGTCATACGCAATGATGAATTCGTACTCTTTGCCATTACCGTTTTCATCACTGATGGTGCCGTGTTTTTTGTACAGCATCCAGGTAGAGCAAACACTGGAACCGTTCAGATGATCACAAGCCTCGATGATTACTTCCTCGCCTTCAGATACTTTGAAAAAACTTTTATGGTAATCTGGGCAGATAATTTCAACTTCCTTGAGATTGGGCAGGAAAATCAGTTCTTCAAATTCGAGACTCTTAATCTGATGATCAATCTGAGAAAGTGCTTCGTCTTTGCAATCAATGATGATACTCGTTGCATACCCATCTGCAAGAGAATGATGCGCTAGAATTTTGGGGCATGTCAGTGTTGCGATTGGATACGAATCGGGGGATAGTTTATTAATCTCGTCAGACAGAGATGGGCAATCCATTAAAATGGATTTCAGAAATTCTACAGCATATTCTCGGGAAAACTGTATGGTAAATTCTGTAGATGCAATCGTAACCGAATTGGCCCACGTCAGAATGGAGCGAAAACCAAGGCCTTTGCAGCCAATTTTGTTAGAATGGATGCGCTTGGGACTTGCATTAGGGTAAAGAAGCGATTTGACGCCCGGAAAAGTAAACGGGTTACCGCTATTGGAAACGGAAAGCGTTTTGCCGTCAAAGGCAATTCGTACCTTGCCGAAGGAGTCGATAGCTTCATCGTCAGCGTTTTGAAGCAATTCAAACATTTGACGCCCTTCATAATCCCGAGACAATCCACATTCACGATTATATCCACTAACGATTTCCTCGGCGGATTGTAGATATTTGGCACGTATTTTCGCAATTTCCTTCTGGATATCTTGGTACATCTCTATTTCTCCTGTAGAACAGTAATTTTCACTCTTAAAGATAGTATATCGAAAGAAGCGCAGAAAGGCAAGGTGAGAGCGTATTTTTAAGAAAGCATGAGGAAACAGCTTTCGTGGACGCAGTGTGTGAAGTTGGTCTCTATAAAATAATACCAATTGGGAATATAGCAATTTCGGAGGGAAAAAGCGGCAATCGCTGTATGAATCGACCTATCCTCAGAATCTGCTGCATTTCCCCCTCCACCATTTGACAACCCCACTCCCCACCTGCTACACTATAGAAAACACCCAAGGAGGAGATCCCATGCTCAAAAAACTATATGACCGGAGCGAGCTTTGGTTTGCGATTGCGTGGATCGTGGCGTATGTTGTCCTTGCATCCGCTGGCGACAATCTTTCGCAGGCTTTGGGCATCCCCAAGCTTGTGACATTGCCGATTCTGGCTGTGCTGTCCGCAGGACTGTTTCTCTTCGTCAGAAAGCATGGGTTGACCCGAAAATACGGTCTGTGCAAACCGCAAATCGCCTCGGCAAAGATGCTGTATTATGCGCCGCTGATCCTGCTGCTGACGGCGAATCTGTGGTATGGCGTGCGGCTTCATCAGCCGCCGCTGGAAACGGTGCTGTACATCCTGTCCATGTTCTGTGTCGGTTTTCTGGAGGAGCTGATCTTCCGGGGGCTTCTGTTCCAGGCGATGGCGAAGGACGGTGTGCGGTCTGCCATCGTTGTTTCCAGCGTGACCTTTGGCATCGGGCATATCGTGAACCTGTTCAATGGCTCCGGGGCAGAGCTGCTGCCGAATCTGCTGCAGGTGATGTATGCAGTGGCCGTCGGTTTTGCCTTTGTGATGATTTTTTGCAGGACGAAGAGCCTGGTGCCGTGCATCATCACCCACAGCGTTTTTAATGGCTTAAGTGCATTTGCCAATGAAGCCGCCGGGACCATGCAGCGGCAGGTGATTTCCGGCGTGCTGCTTGCGGTGATCGCAGGTGGATACGCCTGGTATCTTGCGCTGCACAAAGCCGAATGAGGAGGACTACCATGAACCATTTTGAAAAAGAATCCCTGGGACTGTTCCCGACCCCCATGTACCGTCT
Source organism: Oscillospiraceae bacterium (assembly GCA_017502265.1). Lineage (GTDB taxonomy): Bacteria > Bacillota > Clostridia > Oscillospirales > Oscillospiraceae > Faecousia. Next base: position 7,704 of record JAFVVI010000001.1, on the reverse strand, counting down.
GCCGAACATGAGCCGGGAGCTGGGGACCAATGTTTGGATCAAGCGGGACGACCTGTGTGGCGTGGCCCTGGGCGGCAACAAGGTCCGCAAGCTCGAATACCTGCTCCGGGATGCAAAAAACAAGGGCTGCGACCTGGTGATGACTACCGGGCAGGCTCAGAGCAACCACGCCATGCTCACCGCCGCCTGCGCCCTGCGGCTGGGGCTGGACTGCATCCTGGTACTGAAAAAGCGGGGCGTCACCGCTCGGAAGGGAAACCAGATTCTCAACCACCTGATGGGCGTGGAGGTTCGGTACATGGACACCGACAGCTACGACGACATCTACGCCGAGATGGACCGCATCGGCGAGGAACTGGGGAGGAAGGTCTACAAGATCCCCTGTGGCGGCTCCAACGCCCTGGGGACCTTGGGCTACATCGACTGCATGAAGGAGGTGGCCGATTCCGGCGTGCGGTTCGACCATGTGGTCTGCGCCTGCGGCTCCGGCGGCACAGCGGCCGGCTGTGTCCTGGGCGCAAAGCTCCACCTGCCGGAAACCAGGGTCCTGTGCGCCATGGTGGACAACGACCCCTTCGAGGTCATCGTCCCCCGGCTCATGCACGAAGCTGCCGACCTGCTGGACATCACCGTGGACATCCCCACCCCCGACCTGCTGGAAATGTGGGGCCCCGGCTACTCCATTCCCTCCGCCGAGGGCAACGAAGCCATCGCCATGATGATGCGCCTGGAGGGCATCGTCCTGGACACCTGCTACACCGGCAAGGCATTTGCAGGTCTGGTGCGCAGAGCCAGAGAGGGCTGCTACAAGCCGGAGGATAATGTGCTGTTTGTGCATACCGGCGGCGCAGGTGGACTGTTTGCGCAGGAGTGGGGAGAATAAAATGAAAGCGAGGAAGTGGGGGACCACTTCCTCGTTTTTCTTGTTACTTTTCCGTATACTCAATCGACTCTTCTTCGAGGGCTTCGATAAGGTTGTTGTATGCTTTCAAAGAGGCATTATCATCGGTTACCTCGACAACAAAGGCATAGTCGATGACTTTCAATTCCTTGATGAAATCATCCAAGCTAGTTTTCTTATTCTGATAAATATAGTCATTTTCAAAAACAGTTACCGCAATCGTTGCTGCCTTATCGACATCTTCGGTTGTAGGTTTTGTTTCGTTATCTTCTGTTGCATCAGAAACGGTACTTGTATTGTTATCTCTAGTTCCTTCGCCGCTTCCATCACCTTTACCTTTACCAAATCCAAACCCAAGACCGTTTCCAAGCAAGGTAAAAATAACGATGACAATAATAATGGCGATTAGAATGCCCAACAATTTCTTCATTTAATCTTCTCCTATCGAAATATCGGTTTCAGAGTAATAGAAATAGTTGAAATCAGCTTTTACATACATCAAATTCTGCTTAATTTTTTGATATGCTATTTTAGTTCCTGGTTCTGAACCGTTCAAAATAAACTCGCAAAGAACAGTATCATTTTCTGTGTAGCCAGCATTTTTTAGTGCAGTGCAGATGATTCCTGCTAAATCCCCATCGGGAGTAGTTGTTGCTATTATTGTATCTCCCTGTGAGATTTTAACGGTTGCGTTTCCGCCCTTCATGGAAAGAATCAGTTTGACATTTGCACTACGATTGAATTCTAAAAGAGCTTCGATATTAGATGCTTGACGGTTACTTGCATTTTCAACAATCTCTAGATCTTCTTTCAACTGTTCCGCCAATGAATTTGCTTCCTGCATTTGCTGTTCAGCAGCTTCAATCTGATTGTTCAATTTGATCTTTGCTTCTTCAACTTCAAATGTACTGAATAACAGGAAGAAGAACAGGAGAATCAGTGTAACATCCAACAAGGGGGTAAAATCCAGTAAGACATCTTTTCGTTTCATGGAATCACCTGGATTTCTTAGAACGCTTGTGCTTGGGGCCGAGAATCTCGGCCAATTTCTTGGAATCGTCGATTTGAGTCTCAATCCAGTTGGAGTAGAATGCATTGAGAATTTTGAACACAACAGAGCAAATAATGCCCCATGCGGTAGAGGTAAGAGCGGTGAAGAAATTTGCCTTTACATCATCCATGTTTCCGGTAGAAAAGTTGACATTAAGCAGTCCCATAACGGTGCCAAACATACCCAATAGTGGAAAAATGGAAATTAAAGTTAAGAATAGGTTATAGGCAACTGCAAGTTCGTCGTGTACATAAGATGTAAGGTCAGGATTCTTAGTGCGTTTCCACTCATCTACATAGTTATTAATCACTTTGGCTCTGTTCAGGCAATAAAGAAACACGAAAACTGTCGAAATTGCTACGAACAAAATAAAGGTATCAATACCTGTAAAGCTAGAAAAGAGTTTATCGAACATTTCATTTTCCTCCCTGTGTAAAATCACTAGGTATTATATATTTTATCACCAAAATTCGACAATATCAACTGCCAATAAAGAGATATATCGTAGCTTACCTTCCTTGCTTAACGGAATGCAGAATTAGGCGATCTATAATAATGCCTGTAAATGATGCGAACCGCTCTCAAAATACGCATGAGAGCGGTTTGGATACCCCGATTCTTTCTTGCGCCGAGCCGGGATCTGCGGTATACTGTAAGAAAAAACGGAGGTAGGAATATGAAGGTTTTACTGCTGAACGGAAGCCCCAAAGCCAGCGGCAACACCGCCGCCGCCCTTGCGGAGATGGTGAAGATTTTTGGAGAAGAGGGCATCGAGGCCGAGGTGGTCCAGGTGGGGCATCTGGGCATCCGGGGCTGCATCGCCTGCGGAAGCTGTCATAAGACCGGCAGGTGCGTCTTTGACGATGGGGTCAATGAGATCGCCGACAAATTCCGGGAGGCCGACGGTCTGGTGGCAGCCAGCCCCGTGTACTATGCCTCCGCCAATGCCACCCTCGCCGCAGTGCTGGATCGGCTCTTCTTCAGCGCCCATTTCGACAAGCGCATGAAGGTGGGCGCATCCGTGGCCGTGGCAAGGCGCGGCGGCTGCTCCGCCACCTTCGACCAGCTGAACAAGTATTTCACCATCAGCGGCATGCCCGTGGCCTCCAGCCAGTACTGGAACTCCGTCCACGGCGGCGCACCCGGCGAGGCCGTCCATGACGAGGAGGGCATGCAGACCATGCGCACCCTGGCCAGGAATATGGCGTTTCTGATGAAGGCCATTGCGCTGGGTAAGGAGAAGTATGGTTTGCCGGAGCGGGAAAAGGGAATCGCTACGAATTTTATCAGATGATATGTAAAAAGGAGAGGCTTGGCCTCTCCTTTTTACAATCTTCCAATCAGCTCTTTTTCGTGTTCTTTCAGCCATTCCCGGCTTTTTTGGTAGTCCGGCAGTACCCGTTCCACCTGCGCCCAGAATTTTGGCGAGTGGTTCATTTCCAGGCGGTGGCACAGTTCGTGGACCACCACATAGTCGAGACAAAAGCTGGGGGTCAGCATCAGCAGGCAGTTGAAATTGAGATTGCCCTTGCCGGAGCAGCTGCCCCAGCGGCTGCGCTGGTTGCGGATGGTGATGCGCCCGTAGCTTACGCCCACGATGGGGGCGAAGTGCCGCACCCGGTCGGGGATGACGGTCAAGGCTCTCTGCGCCAGTGCTTCGATCTCAGTCTGGGTGAATTTGGGCTGGGGGGCCGGAATCTTCGACAGATGGGCCTCGATCCAGCTCCGCTTGCTCTGGACAAAGCGGTCGATCTCAGCGGCAGACAGCCGCTTCGGCGCACGGACGACCACACCGTCAGCGGTGATCTGAATGCCGATGCTTTTCCGGTCACTGCGGATGAGGGTATAGGGGATGGGGGTCATGGGATGCTCCTTTGGTCACACACTCCGAATGTACCGGCATTTGGGGAAATTGGAACAGCCATAGAACTGGTTTCCGGCATTGGAACCTTTCTTTGCTGTCCGCAGAACCAGTTCTGCACCGCATTTGGGACAGTGCAGAGGTGTCGTTTTCGGCTCAGGCAGGATATCGGGGACTTCTGTGGAGATTTCCTGTGTTGTTGGAACTTCAGTAGAAGTCTCCTGAAGTGTGGGAACTTCAGAAGGAGTCTGCTGGAGGGGAGAAATGGGTGCGGCAGTCACCGTCGGCTCCTCAGGATCGGAATGAATTGCCTGCTCGATGCGTTCGATATGCTTCTGCTTCACGGCATCATCCGTTTGGGTGTAGGGGTAGAGCAGGTCATGGATCTCCTGAATTTGGGCAGTGGTCAGGAGATCGGGCTGACGGGATGCGATGGTTGCCACCACACCAACAACTTCATTGCGGTTAATCACATGGATATCGGTGCTCTTGACCTGCACATTTTTCAGGGTACATCTGTCGGAGAATGTGATGATGGAGTGCATGGGAATGGTTTCGCCCAACATGGCTTTCAGATGCTTGATATGGGTCTTATTCTGCATGATGGGATTATAGAAGGCTTCTTTGTGACTTTTTCCACGCCCCTGAGGAAGCGTCTGATACCATTTGGGCTGGTGTTCACTGCCGAAGATCCAGCCGCTGTAGTTTTTGCTTTCAAAGACATAAAGTCCTTTCGGAGAAATCATCAGCACATCAATCTCGGTGGTGCCGTCTTCACCCTTGGGGATATAGAGGTTGAATAGAAATTTAGCGCCTTCTTTCTCATGTTTACGGAGATAACGGTATGTCAGGAATTCGCCAAATCGTCCTAAATCCCGGCGCATCCGAAGGTAGGGAACATGGGTGACCTTATAATACACGGTTTTTCTGTATAGAATCTCCCGGATGAGGGCATAAATCAGAAAACCTAGAAGCAGTAAAAACATATGGAAATTACCTCCTGTTGATTGCGAAACTTATCTTATCAGGGAAATGTGTGGTTGTCAAAGGGGAGAGGTATCTGTCACCACACCTGTTCGCCCTCCAGCCAGGTTTGGAGGATGGGGATATCCTTGATCTTTGCCGGGGCGGTTCGGAACGGGTCTTCGCCCAGCACCACGAAGTCGGCGCAGTGTCCGGGGGCGATGCGGCCTTTGGTATGCTCCTCGAAGCTGGCGTATGCGCCTGCCTGGGTGAAGCTGTCGAGGGCTTCTTTGATGGTGAAGGCCTCGTGGGGCAGGTAAGGGGCACAGCCGCTTAAGTCCTGCCTGGTCACGGCGCACTGGATGCCGGCGAGGACATCCGGGGCCTCCACCGGGCAGTCGGAGCCGTTGCTGACGGTGGCACCCATGTCCAGCAGGGTCTTCCAGGCGTAGCTGCTCTGCGCAAGCTCGTCACCGGCACGCTGGCGGACGATGTGGATGTCGTAGTCCAGGAAGATGGACTGGGCGTAGACATGGAGCTTCCCCTTCGCGATGCGCTCCAGTTGGTCGGGCCGGGTGATCTGGCAGTGGACGATGCCGTGACGGGCATCCGCACGGGGATGCTCCGCCTGCGCCTTTTCGATGGCATCCAGCACCAGATCCAGGCAGGCATCGCCGATGCAGTGGACGGCCAGCTGCATGCCATGCGCATGGGCCGTGCCGATCAGCTCGTCGAACTGCGCCCCGGTAAAGACGGAGAGGCCCCGTGTGCCGGGTTCGTCGGCGTAGGGACGGCTGAGGAAGGCGGTCCGTGCGCCCAGTGCGCCGTCGCCCAGGAGCTTCAGCGGTCCCATCGAGAAGCGGTCGGTGGCAGGATGGTCGGTGCGGATAGATTCCATCAAGTCGGGGACGGTGGTGAGATTTGCCTGCTCCCGGATCCGGACGGTCAGCGCACCCTCGGCCTCCAGCTCCCGGTAGGCATCGTTCACGGTCTGCCAGGGAATCTGCCGGAACACGCAGTAATCGTCGCTGTGACAGCTGGTGATGCCCCGGCGGTTCAGATCACGGCAGGCGGTGCGGATGTAGCCCTTGAGGGTCTGCTTGTCCGGGGCAGGGATGGCGTTCAGCACCAGATCCATCGCATTGTCGAAGAAGCGGCCATTTTCAAAGTCAATCTCGCCGCCATCGGGGGAGGGGATGCTGACGGTGATGCCCAGCACCTCCATCGCTTTGGTGTTGACTGCCAGAGCATGACCGCAGGCCCGGACGGCGCAGACGGGCAGTTCGGCGGATACGGTGTCCAGATCGTGGCGATCAGGCATCCGGCGGACATCGGAGAATCGATCCTGATTCCAGCCTCGGCCGATGATCCATCCCCGGTCGGGGGCGGCATTTTTTAGACACCGGAGCATCTGGGCCAGAGAGCTGGTATGCGCCGCCAGGGGTGCCATGTGGAGGGCCTGACCGTAGTTCAGCAGGTGCATGTGGCTGTCATTGAATCCGGCGCAGACGAAGGCTCCATTCAAATCGATGCGCTCGCCCTGAAGAGCCAGGGCCTCGGCTCCGATGGCCACGAATCGGCCATCTTCCACGGCGAAGGCATCGGTAAAATCGTCGCCCGTATAGACGACGGCGTTGTGAAAAATCTGCATGGTATCTCTCCTGACAGTGTTATTTGGTGACCCAGTCCAGCACTTCCATGGGGTCGCTGAGCTGGGGGAAATTGGTGCGGAGGGCGGCCTGCTTGTGTTCAAAGGCCGACTGGCGGTACCAGGTGGCCTGGACGGCCTGCAGTCCCAGGCTCCGGGCCGTTTCCAGCTCGAAACTGCCGCCGTCGCCCACATACAGGCAGTTTTCCGGGGCGATGCCCAGCCTGCGCAGGCAGGTGCGGTAGATGGCCGGATCGGGCTTGCGGACACCCTCCTCCCAGGAGAGGCAATGGGCATCGAAGTAGGGATACAGTTTGCTTTCCCGGATGAGCTTTGCCTCCTCGGAGAAGCAGTTAGTAATCAGCCCGATGCGGATGCCCCGTGCCTTTAGCCCGGACAGCATGGGCAGGATTCCGGGGTGCAGATGGCGGAAGCAGTCCGCCTGGATGGCGATGCGCTTGTCCACCACCTCCCGGTGTGTTTCGGGGGTATAGATGCCGTGGGCCTTCATCAGCCGTCCCATCGTCTCCTCAAAGGTCAGCTTCCCCGTGGCACGAGCTTCCTCGGTGGCCCGCCAGCCGGGTAGAAATTCCGCCGGGGAAAGCCCCAGATTTTCGGCAATCTGGGTGCCGTAGTACAGCGGACTGCAAAACTGCGTCACCAGCGTTTCATACATATCATAGATGACGGCCTGAATGGACATGGTCGGTTCCTCCCGGGAGTAGATGGATGTAGGGTTATGATAGCATAGAGTTGGGGAGAGATGCAAATAAAAGTCCCGGAACTGGATCTCGTGAAATCTCACGCTTCCAGTTCCGGGCTTTGTTTCGGTTGTAGGCCTTGCTGTTTGTGGGCTTCCGGGTGACGGGATTCAGCTCGCCCCAGGTCTGCCGCCGGGCCTGGTCAATCTTGCGTTTTTCCTTCTTGGAAAGCTTCTCGTAGGGAATGAATTTCTCCATACTGATTTCCTCCTAATTTGATTTCTGAAATCAGTATATCACAACCGCGCAAGAATGCATAAACGATTTGTAAATCCGCTTGGAATGTGAGGAAGTCACGGAAGGAAACAAATTCCTCTGGTAGAATAAGGCCATAAAGAAAAACAAATACTACTTCAAAATATGGAGGAAAACAATATGAAAAACGTGAAATTTTATATCTGTCCCGTGTGCGGCAATATCGTAGAGATGGTCAACAACGCAGGTCCCAAGCCCTTCTGCTGTGGTCAGAAGATGCAGGAACTGGTACCTGGCAGCGTGGATGCAAGTCATGAAAAGCAT
>JAFVVI010000033.1 GCA_017502265.1 Oscillospiraceae bacterium | reverse complement strand
TCCACCATCCGCAGCTACCTGCCCAAGGATAACACCGAGTATTTTGAGGGCAACCGCATGGAGCTGGTGGACTGGCTGCGGCAGTACTCTACCAAGAAAGACGATGTGTACCTGCGTGGCTTCCTGGGCCGTATGCTCTTCGGCAACGACGATGTGTTCAAACCTGTGGATGTGCTCTCCGGCGGCGAAAAGGTCCGTTGTATGCTCTCGAAAATGATGCTTTCCGGTGCCAATGTGGTGCTGCTGGACCAGCCCACCAACCACCTGGATATGGAATCCATTCAGGCTGTGAACAAGGGCCTTGAGGCCTTTGACGGCGTGGTGCTGCTGGCCTCCCACGACCACGAAATGCTCACCTCCACCTGTAACCGTGTCATCGCTTTCCAGCCCGACGGCACCATCGTAGACCGCTACGGCACCTACGACGATTATCTGGAATGGCTGGCCCAACAAAAGGAGAATTAAGATGAAAAAGATCTTAGATATCATCACCGCCAAGATGGAAAAAGCCTTCGTCGATGCCGGCTATGACGCATCCTTCGGCCGGGTGACGGTGTCCAACCGCCCCGACCTGTGCGAGTATCAGTGTAACGGCGCGCTGGCTGCCGCCAAGCAGTATAAATGCGCCCCCATCGCCATCGCCAACGCAGTAGCGGAAAAGCTGGACAAGAGCGACTTTTCCATGTGCGATGCGGTGATGCCCGGCTTTATCAATCTGAAGCTATCCGACAGCTTCCTGCAGACCTATCTGGAGGAAATGCGTACCACCCCCGACTTCGGCGTGGAGAAAATCGGCGCCGGTCAGACAGTGGTGGTGGACTACGGCGGACCCAATGTGGCAAAACCCTTGCACATCGGCCACCTGCGCTCTGCCATTATCGGCGAGTCCATCAAGCGCCTGTTTAAATTCTTCGGCTACAACACCATCGGTGATATTCACCTGGGCGACTGGGGTTTGCAGATGGGTCTGATCATCTCGGAGCTGCAGGAGCGGCAGCCGGAGCTGTGCTATTTCGACGAAAACTTCGAAGGCCCCTATCCCGAGGAAGCGCCCTTCACCATCGGCCAGCTGGAGGAGATCTACCCTGCAGCTGCCGCCAAAAAGAAGGAGGACGAAGTCTTCGCGGAAAAGGCCCACATTGCTACCTTCCAGCTTCAGCAGGGCAGACCCGGCTACCGGGCGCTGTGGCAGCATATTATGCGGCTGTCCCTGGCGGATATGCGGAAGATCTACGACAATCTGAACGTGCATTTTGAAGCCTGGCTGGGTGAAAGCGATGCCGATCCCTATATCCCCGCTATGGTCGAGGATCTGAAAAATCGCGGCATCGCGGTGCAGAGCGAAGGCGCTTGGGTCATTCCCGTGGCTAAAGAAGACGACAAAAAGGAAGTGCCCCCCTGTATCCTGGTGAAGTCCGACGGCTCTGCCATCTATGCTACCACCGACCTGGCAACCATGGTCCAGCGGATGCAGGATTTCAAGCCGGACCGGATGTTCTACATCACCGATAAGCGGCAGAACCTGCACTTCGAGCAGGTGTTCCGCGCCGCCAAGCTGGGCGGCATCCTGCCGGAGAATTACCTGGTGGAGCACCTTGGCTTCGGCACTATGAACGGCGCCGACGGCAAGCCTTTCAAGACCCGTGAGGGCGGCGTTATGCGGCTGGAAGTGCTGATCAAAGAAATGACCGATTTTGTCCGCACCAAGGTGGTGGAGAACAAGATCGTTGCCGATGACGCGGTAGAGGAGACCACCAAAAAGATCGCCATGGCCGCGCTGAAATACGGCGACCTGAGCAACCAGCCCACCAAAGACTATGTGTTCGACATGGATCGCTTTGCCGCCTTTGAGGGCAATACCGGTCCGTATATCCTCTACACCATCGTCCGCGTCAAATCCATTCTTTCCAAATACGGCGCATGGGAAAACCTCCCCATGCAAGTTCCCGCCAACACTTATGCCAAGGATCTGATGCTGGCTATCACTAAAGTTGGCCCTGCATTGGAGAGCGCTTTAAAAACCGCCTCTCCCAATCTGATCTGCGCCTATATCTACGAGCTGGCCGGCGCGGTGAACAAATTCTACCACGAAACTCGCATCCTCACCGAAGAGGATAAAGCCTTGCAGGCCGGCTATATCAGCCTGATTGCTTTGGCCAAGAACATTCTGGAAACCTGTATTGACATTCTGGGCTTCTCCGCCCCGGACAAAATGTAAGAAAAAACCGCTGAACTTCCGTTCAGCGGTTTTCATTTATCCTTCTTCTACCACGATCTCTTTCAAGGCAAGACCGGGGTTGCGCTTGCAGGTGAAGTCAATGGCCCAGAAGCTGGAGAATACCAGCAGATTCCGCCCGCGGTAATCCTCCAAAAGCTCCGCGTCACTGCCCAAGTTCAGATCGGACAGGTCGCCGGGGTAGCTTTCGATCAGCCGAATTTCTTCATAGGGCAGCATATCCATCCGCAGGTCTACGCCGTACTCGTTCTTCATCCGGTACTGGAACACATCGAATTGCAGCGTACCCACAACGCCCACAATAACCTCCTCCATACCGGAGTTGGGCACTTTAAAAATCTGAATCGCGCCTTCCTGGGCGATCTGCTCCGTACCCTTGACGAACTGCTTCCGCTTCATGGAATCCTTGGCGGACACCCGGCAGAAATGTTCCGGTGCAAAGGTGGGAATGCCGGAATAGAGGAACTTTTTCCCCGGCACGGTAATGGTGTCGCCGATGGAAAAAATGCCCGGGTCGAACACGCCGATCACGTCGCCGGCATAAGCCTCGTCCACGATCTCCCGCTCTGCGGCCATCAGCTGCTGGGGCTGAGAGAGCCGCATTTTCCGGCCGCCCTGCATATGGTAATATTCCGTATCCCGCTGGAACTTGCCGGAGCAGATCCGCATAAAGGCCAGCCGGTCCCGGTGGGCCTTATTCATATTCGCCTGAATTTTGAAGACAAATGCAGAGAAATCCGGGCTAAAGGTATCGATCTCGCCGCAGTCTGCCACACGGGACAGCGGAGGCGGTGTCAATTTCAGGAAGTTCTCCAAAAACGGCTCAATACCAAAATTGGTCAATGCCGAGCCAAAGAACACAGGAGACAGTGTGCCGTTTTTCACAGCTTCCATATCCATCTCCCGGCCGGCGGACAGAAGCTCCACATCGTCGATCAGCTGCTGATGCTTGGCCTCACTGTCCAGCAATTCAGCGACCTTACTGTCGTACAGGTCCACGGCCAATTTTTCTGCCTTAGCCTTGCCGTTCAGGCCGGAAAAGAACAGCAATTGGCTCTTTTCCCGGTCGTACACGCCCTGAAAATCCTTGCCGCAGCCGATGGGCCAGTTCATAGCGTAGGTCTCGATGCCCAGCTCCCGTTCCACCTCGTCTAAGAGGTCGAAGGGGTCTTGCGTCTCCCGGTCCATCTTGTTGATAAAGGTAAAAATCGGAATGTGCCGCATAGCGCAGACCTTGAAAAGCTTCCGGGTCTGGGGCTCCACGCCCTTGGCGCCGTCGATGACCATAACCGCAGAATCCGCTGCCATCAAAGTACGGTAGGTATCCACGGAGAAGTCCTGGTGGCCGGGGGTATCCAGAATGTTGATACAGAAGCCATCGTACTGGAACTGCATCACGGAGGAGGTAACAGAAATACCTCTTTGCTTTTCGATCTCCATCCAGTCGGAGGTAGCGGCACGGGAATTTTTCTTACCCTTGACCACACCTGCCTGGGCGATGGCACCGCCATACAGCAGGAACTTTTCTGTTAAGGTGGTTTTACCAGCGTCGGGGTGGGAAATAATGGCAAAAGTCCTGCGCCGGCTGATTTCCTGTTC
>JAFVVI010000032.1 GCA_017502265.1 Oscillospiraceae bacterium | reverse complement strand
CATATAAAACTACTTGACAACGCAATGTGTCAGTGATATAATCCAGTAGCTATTAGAAGCGAAAGCTTTTAATATAAAAAGATGGTTAACAGCCATCCATAAGAGTTGGTATTGATTGCGATGAGGGTCCACCTGTTCCCATCCCGAACACAGAAGTTAAGCTCATTTGCGCCGACAATACTTGGCGGGCGACTGCCCGGGAAGATAGGTAATGCCAACACGAGTTAGATTTCTCGACAAAAAATCAACATATTCCCCCTTAGCTCAGTCGGTAGAGCGACGGACTGTTAATCCGCAGGTCGTTGGTTCAAGTCCAACAGGGGGAGCCAAAAAAGAACATCACCCAATCGGGTGGTGTTCTTTTTGTTGTACATACTTTATTTTATAAATGATTTGGGGCAGAAAGTTTGACACAAAAGGCGAAATTTCACTTGTATTTTGCCGGTTTTTGTGCTATATAAAAACAAAAGGCTATATGTTTTCCTATAAAAGGAGCTTGATGATGGACAAAATTGCAGTTTTGATTCCCTGTTATAATGAAAGTCTCACGATTGCCAAGGTGGTGGCCGATTGGAAACAGGCCCTGCCGGAGGCAACAGTCTATGTTTATGACAACAATTCCTCCGACGGCACAGCCGAGATCGCCCGGCAGGCGGGTGCGGTGGTGCGCCATGAATACCAGCAGGGCAAAGGCAATGTGATCCGCCGGATGTTCCGGGAAATCGATGCCCAGGTGTATCTGATGACTGACGGCGACGATACCTATCCTGCCGACTGCGCCCGGGAAATGGCGGAGTTGGTGCTGAACCGCCAGGCGGATATGGTGGTGGGCGACCGGCTTTCCTCCACCTATTTTACGGAGAATAAGCGCCTGTTCCACAATTTTGGCAACACCCTTGTCCGCTTTGCCATCAACACCCTATTCCGCGCCAAGATCCGGGATGTGATGACCGGCTGCCGTGCCTTTAGCTTCGACTTTGTCAAGACCTTCCCGGTGTTGTCTGCGGGCTTTGAGATCGAGACAGAGATGACCATTCACGCCTTGGATAAGAACATGAAGATTGACCAGGTGACCGTGCCTTACCGGGATCGCCCGGCGGGCAGCGAATCCAAGCTGAACACCCTGCGGGACGGCGCGAAGGTGCTGAAAACCATCATAAACCTCCATAGAAATTATAAGCCTTATTCCTTCTTCGGCATTATCAGCGGGGTGCTGCTGGCGCTGGCGGCGGGTTTCTTTATTCCGGTGCTGATTGCCTACCTGCGCACCGGCCTGGTGGATAAGATCCCCACCCTGATCGTCTGCGGATTCACGGTGATTGCGGCGCTGTTGTCCTTCTTCACAGGCCTGCAGCTGCAAAATGCCGTGCAGAAGAATAAGCAGGATTTTGAACTGGAACGAATGAAAGTTAACTGGCGTTATCGAAAGATTTTGGAGAAAGACGATGATTGATTCTGTACGCGCCTGGCTGAGGAAACATCCCCGGGCTCGATGGTTTTATCCCATTTGGATATTGTTGACAGTGGCTGTATTTGCGGTGGCAGCAGCCACGAATGGCATCTTTCTGCCGGGCTATGCCTGCCTGCTGGCGCTGATCGTGTTTGCGCTGCGGCCTGGTTCCGCTGTCTATGGTGTCACCTTGGAAAAGGGCAGGTATATCCGAAGGCTGCTGACTTTGCTGGTGGCGCTGATTACCGTAGCGGCCTGTATTTTGCCCATGGACATGCTGCCCATTTGGAACGGCGAAGTGCCCGGCCACCGGAATCAGTACGAGCTGATGGCGGAGAATATCTTGGACGGCCGCATCTACTTTGACTATGGGGACGAGGCCGGCCTTATGGAAATGGAAAATCCCTATGACCGGGATGCCCGGGACAAGGACGGTGTCCGCTACCATTGGGACCACGCCTTCTATAATGGCCGGTACTATATGTATTTCGGCATCGTGCCGGTGTTTTTGGCGTTCTTGCCCTACCGGATTTTAACAGGCACGGCCCTTACCACCTTCCACGCCACCCAGCTATTCACCGCGCTGACCATTGCAGGTATCTTTATTCTCTTTGATCTGCTTGCTAAGCGGTTCTTCAAACGACTGCCATACTGCGTGTATTTGGCCCTGTCGGTGGCGTTTTCTGTGATGAGCGTGTGGTATGCCGCTGCCGAGCCTGCCCTTTACTGCACCGCCATCACCGCCGGCCTTGCGTTGGAGGTATGGAGTCTGTACTTCTTCATCCGGGCGGTGTATGTGGAAAAACGGGAAAATAAGCAGATTTTCCTGGCCGGCATTGGCGCGCTGCTGGGGGCGCTGGTCTTCGGCTGCAGACCCACTATCGCCCTTGCAAATCTCTTAGTGATCCCTATGGTGATAACCTTTGTAAAGCAGCGGGAGTTTGACGGTAAACTGTTGGGCAAGCTGGTCCTTGCGGCGCTGCCTTATGCACTGGTGGCGGCAGGACTGATGCTTTATAATTATGCCCGCTTTGATGATCCCTTTGAATTCGGCCAGAAATACCAGCTAACGGTGGCGGACCAATCCCAGTACAGCATCGCGCTGAATGCGGATACTATCCTGCGGATCATCAACGATACCGTGAAGAACTTTTTCGCGTTTGGGGATATTCGTTCTGGGTTTCCATACCTGTATCCCAGCAGCGTGTTCTTTAATTTCCCTATTTTGCTCTTGCTGGCGGGTGTGTGCAAGGTGTCCGTGCTGAAGAATATGCACTATGCCAAGGTGCTGCCGCTGATGCTGGGCATTCTCGTGACCGCGCTGGTGATTACCGCGATGGACATTCTTTGGACGCCATATCTGCTGGAGCGGTATCGGATGGACATCTACTTCCTGCTGGGAATCGGTTGTTTCCTGACGGTGGGTTTCTGGTACAATATCTGCACCGCCAAGCAGCGCCGCCTGCTTAGCGCCTGCCTGTCGATTTTAGCGGTGCTGACTGTAGTTTCTGCATTTTTACTGTGCGTTTACCGCGTCGGTGTCTACTACCCCAGCAAGGTTAAGGAAATCGGCCAAATTTTGCAATTGATCCAATAAAAAAGAACACCCGGCAGGGTGTTCTTTTTTATTGATTTTGTTCCAGATAGATGAGCAGTACCGCAATATCCGCAGGGCTGACACCGGAGATCCGGCTGGCCTGACCGATGGACACGGGGCGAATGTCGCTTAACTTTTGCCGGGCCTCCAAACGCAGACCGGCAATGGCTTCGTAGTTGAGATCGGCGGGCAGCAGCCGGGCTTCTTCTTTCTTGAATTCTGCCACCTGTTTTTCCTGCCGGGCCAAATAGCCGGCGTACTTCACTTGAATCTCCACCTCTTCGGTGACCGCTGCGGGCAATTCGGGGCGGCCGGGGTCAAAGGGGGCAATGTCGGCGTAAGTCACTTGGGGTCTGCGGAGCAGATCGGCAAGCCGGGCGGAGTTTTCCACCGGGGTGGATTCCCGCAGGGCCAGCATTGCATTCAACTCCGGGTTTCCGGGGACACCGTTGGCCTCCAATCGCTGAATCTCCTTGGCTACCGCGGCATACTTTTCTTCCACCTGCCGCAACCGCTCCGGGGGAACAAGACCCACAGCTGCGCCAATGTGGGTCAGCCGCTGATCGGCATTGTCCTGCCGATGCAAAAGCCGGTATTCCGAACGGCTGGTCATAATCCGGTAGGGCTCTTCCGTGCCCTTGGTCACCAGATCATCGATGAGGGTGCCGATGTAGCTGGTGTCCCTGGTGAGGATCAGCGGGTCTTTGTCTTGGAGCTTTAATGCCGCATTGATGCCGGCTACCAAACCCTGCACCGCTGCCTCCTCATAGCCGGAGGAGCCGTTAAACTGGCCTGCGCCATACAGACCGGCAATCTTCTTATATTCCAATGTTGGCAGCAAAGCGGTGGGGTCAATGCACTCATACTCAATGGCGTATGCCGGCCGCATCATTTCTGCATTTTCCAAACCGGGGATGGTGCGGAGCATCTGCAGCTGCACATCTTCCGGCAAGCTGGAGGAGAAGCCTTGAATGTACATCTCCTCGGTGTCTAAGCCGCAAGGCTCAATGAACAGCTGATGTCGGCTCTTGTCGGCGAAGCGGACGATCTTGGTCTCGATACTGGGACAGTACCGGGGGCCCACACCGGAAATGGTGCCGTCATACATAGGGGAGCGGTGGAGATTATCCCGGATGACCTTGTGGGTCTCCTCGTTGGTGTAGGTGAGGTAACACACCGCTTGGTTGTTCAGCTTATGGGTGGTGCGGAAGGAGAAGGGCTCGGGGGTTTCGTCGCCGGGCTGCAGCTCCATTTTGGAAAAATCCAAACTCCGCCGGTTGACTCTGGGAGGTGTGCCGGTCTTGAACCGCCGCAGGGGAAGACCCAACGCCCGCAGATTGTCTGCAAGGCCCACCGATGCATGCATACCGTCCGGCCCGGCGCTTTCGACGCTCTCGCCGGTGATAACGGTGCTATCCAGATAGGTGCCGGTGGCGATGATGACCGCCTTGGCCTTATAAATCGCCCCCAGCTTGGTGATGACACCGGTAACCCCACCGTCTTCTACGGTGATTTCTACCACCTGCGCCTGCTTTAGCTGCAGATTTTCCTGCAGCTCCAGGGTGTGCTTCATGTATTCCTGATACCGCCGCCGGTCACCCTGAGCCCGGAGGGAATGCACAGCCGGGCCTTTGCCTTTGTTAAGCATCCGATACTGGATGCAGGCTGCGTCTGCTGCAAGGCCCATCTGACCGCCCAGGGCGTCCAGTTCCCGCACAAGATGTCCCTTACCGGTACCACCGATGGCCGGGTTGCAGGGCATATTGCCCACCGCGTCCAGATTGATGGTAAACAGAATGGTGCTGTGGCCCAGCCGA
This sequence comes from Oscillospiraceae bacterium, assembly GCA_017502265.1. GTDB lineage: Bacteria > Bacillota > Clostridia > Oscillospirales > Oscillospiraceae > Faecousia. The sequence goes on along the minus strand of JAFVVI010000032.1, from coordinate 10,477 downwards.
GCCGCGGCCAGCGCCGCCTCGATTCCGGCGTGGCCGGCGCCGATGACGGCAATATCGCAGCTGCCTGCGTGATATGTGTTCATAAAAACCTCTTATTCTTCTTCGGTCTTTTTTTCTTCTTTGGGCAAGACGAAGGGCTTGCAAACCACTTCGCACCGGTTGATGGGTGTGCCCAGGGCGTGGAATTTCTCCTCGTAGCCGGTCATAATACCCACAATGCCGTCTTTGTGCAGATCCCGGGTCAGATTGTTTACCTGCAGACCGCAAGCAGCAAACTCCTCTACGGAGTATTCAAACAGAGGGGCATTATCGGTCTTGAAATGGATTTCGCCGCCTTCTTTGACTGTACGGCAGTATTTGTCCAAAAAGCCCCGGTGGGTCAACCGCCGCTTGGCATTTTTCTTCCTGGGCCAGGGATCGGGGAAGTTGATATAGAGCCGGTCCATCTCGCCGGATGCGAAAATCTCCTCAATGTTGGCCACATCCATATCAATGAAAAACACATTTTTAAGCCCCATACCCTGGGCTTTTTCCATAGCTACCACCATTGCCTCCCGGCAGCGCTCCACGGCGATCAGCAGTACATCGGGATTGGCTTGGGCGGTCTCAGCGGTGAATTTACCCTTGCCGCAGCCAACCTCCACCCACAGGGCAGCGCAGTCCGGCTTCAATTCCCGCCAAGTACCCTTGTGGGCAGCGGGGTCTGTGATCCGATAGGCGCTGGTGGCCTCCATACGGGCGTCTAAATTTTTCATTCTTCGCATTCTCATAGGATTAACCTCGTATCCACAATTTTTCAACCTATAGTATAGCAGAAACCGCCCATTCCGTCAAATCCTTTGTCATCAAAATACTTCTTGACTGTTTGCGTGAAATACTGTAAAATCGTATTTGGAGAATATTGGTCTAAAAAGGAAAAATAAGTACCCATCAGGAGGAAAAGAATGGATACCTCACTTGCTTATTTCTGGAGTCAAATGACCCAGAACCCCCTGCTGTTTTTGGCGGTGGGTCTGACTTTGGGCGTTATTCTGGTCAACGGCTGGACAGATGCTCCCAATGCTATTGCCACCTGCGTGGTGACCCGGTGTATGTCTGCCCGGGCAGCCATCATTATGGCAGCAATCTTTAATTTTCTCGGCGTGTATGTAATGACGATGCTCAGCCCCAAGGTGGCCCAGACCATCACGAAGATGGTGGACTTTGGCAATGACGCGGATCAGGCTGTCATCGCTTTGAGCGCGGCTATGTTTGCCATCGTCACTTGGGCAACGGCGGCCTTCGTCTTCGGTATTCCTACCAGCGAAAGCCACGCGCTGATCGCCGGCCTGACCGGCTCGGCAATCGCCCTGCACGGCAGCTTCAGCGCCGTTAACGGCGGCGAGTGGATCAAGGTGCTCTACGGTATTGTGATCTCCGTCTCCCTGGGCTTTGGCCTTGGCTGGGTTGTGTGCAAGCTGGTGACCATCGGCTTTAAGAACGTGGAGCGCCGTAAAACGGAACCGGTCTTCAAGTATGCCCAGATTGCAGGCGCAGCTTACTCTGCCTTTATGCACGGCGCCCAGGACGGTCAGAAGTTCATGGGCATCATTATCCTGTGTCTGTTTATGTCCCAGGGCAAGGATATCCCCGCCGGTATGGAGCCTGCCACCTGGATCATGGTCCTGTGCGCGGTGATTATGGGTCTGGGCACTGCCATCGGCGGTAAGAAGATCATCAAGTCCGTGGGTATGGATATGGTGAAGCTGGAAAAATACCAGGGCTTCTCCGCGGACCTGGCAGCATCTTCGTCCCTGCTTCTTTGCTCTCTGCTGAGCTTGCCGGTGTCTACCACCCACGCAAAGACCACCTCTATTATGGGCGTGGGCGCTGTTAAGAATGTAAAAGCCATCAACTTTGGCGTGGTAAAGGAAATGTGCCTGACTTGGGTGCTGACCTTCCCGGGCTGCGGCTTGATCGGCTTCATTATGACCAAAATCTTTATGGCAATTTTTTAAGCTGAGGGTAACCGAACATTGTTGGGATTTTGCAGACTGCTTTCCGCCAATATTGCGGAAAACTCTTCGAAAATACCAACGGATATTCCCCTCGGGATTTTACCTGTTTTGACGAAAAGTAGCTCTGCTAAAACTGCGCAGCACCCCACAGCAAGGAATTTTGCTTTGGTTTTTTGCGCAGATAACGCAGCCTTGCTGACGCAAGGCAAGGAAGATAAGGAAAAAGACAAACAAAAGAACTGCTGTGGGGCCATCAAGGTTTGATTACCCTCAGCTTAAGAAAGGAATATAAATTATGGCAAAAGCTGACCGTTTCTATTTTGAAAACTTCATCCAAGCAGCTGATTGCTGCTGCAAGGCTGCGGCTTACCTGCAGGAGTGCCTGACCACTTATGATTACGCCAACATCAAGGAAATGCTGGAGAAGATGCATGCCCTGGAGCACGGCGCCGACAGCGTGAAGCACGAGATGTCTTCCGCGCTGGCCAAGGCCTTCGTTACCCCTCTGGAGCGTGAGGATATGGCGCAGATCAGCGCCAATATTGATGAGGTGGCTGACTTTATCGAGGAAGTGCTGCAGCGGGTCTATGTGAACCGCATCCAGACCGTTATGCCCGAGGCTGTTCAGTTTGCCGGTATGGTGGTAGAGTGCTGCGATATGATGAAGGAGATGCTCCACGAGCTGCCCAACTTCAAAAAGCCCAAGAAGCTCCACGAGCAGATCATCGCTCTGAGCCACAAGGAGGAGGAGTGCGACCAGCTGTATCTGGAGGCGACTCTGAAGGCTGCCGATTTCTCCACCGATCCCCTGGTGGTAATGTTCTGGCGTGATATCTATGACCGTCTGGAAAAGTGCGCTGACGCCTGTGAGCATGTGGGCGACAGCATCGAGACTATCGTCATGAAGAATAACTAATTCAAAAAACGCAACCGCCCCGGAGTATTTACTCCGGGGCGGGTTGTTTCAATTGACAAAGTCCCCTCTCCGTGCTATGCTTAGAAAAAAAGCAAAGGGGCACTAAATATGAAAAAAGTGATTTTATTTCAAGGCGATTCCATAACCGACTGCAGCAGAAACAGAGATCTGGATTTTAACCGCGGTTACGGTTATGCCACTATGGTTACCGGCGTTCTGACCGCCCGGGAACCTTACACCTACACCTGCTACAACCGTGGCATTTCCGGCGAGCGGGTTGTGGATGTGTACGCCCGTATCCGTAAGGATATGATCAATCTGAAGCCGGACTATATCAGCATTCTGGTGGGTGTCAACGGCATCTGGCACGAGTGCAGCGAGCACAACGGTGTCAGCAATGAAAAATATGAAACAGTATACGATCTGATGCTTACGGAGATTAAGCAGGAGCTGCCCAATGTGAAGCTTATGCTGTTAGAGCCTTTTGTTCTCCACGGCACAGCCACAGAGGATGTTCCGGAATGCCCCAATCGCTGGGCCTATTATCAGCAGGAGATCGTCCTGCGCCAGCAGACGGTGGCCCGTTTGGCCAAAAAGCACGGGGCGGTGTTTGTTCCCCTGCAGGAGATGTTTACCAAGCTGGAGGCCGAAGCCCCCGCTGAGGGCTACTGGCTTCGGGACGGTGTGCACCCCACTGCCGCCGGCCACGAGCGGATCAAGCAGGAATGGCTGAAGGCCTTTGAGAAAATGAAATAAGCAAAACGGACGCGGCTTTAAGCTGCGTCCGTTTTTTTAAAATCAAATTTATACATGGCAATCAGCAGGGAAACCAGAGTCATGGTGTCCGTAAGCGCACCGCCGATGGAATTTACAAACAGATTGTAGATGATCCAGAAAATGCAGGAGGGCAGGGTAATGATCCGCAGCCACCGCTCCTTTTTCATACCGTAGGAAACGGTGGTCAGCAGCTTGGAGGCGATGGGCAGCAGGCTCACCCAGCCGTCAAAGGTAACCACACCCGTGGCCACCACAAACATACCAAATACCACGATCACCGGGGTGGTAGAGCGGTTTTTCTTCACCAGATGGCTATACAGGAGATTCCGGATCACGGATATGCAGTCCAGCACTGCGGCGGTCCAGGCACCCAGCAGCACATACTGAATGGCAAATACCAGCTCTGAGGACATTTTGCACAGGACAATGGGCCGGTGTTTTTTAAATTGGAAGGCAACAATGCTTAAAGCAAGGCCCAAAAAGCCAATGGCCTGAATAAAGATATCCAAAAAACGCCCCTTCTTTCTTGACGCAATCTAACGGGTATTATATAATAAAAAACAGAAACAGTCAATTGTTCTGTGCATTGGGAGGTGCGCTATGGGAAGCTATGATTTCTTTCAGAATAAGGACTGCCCCTATTTTCCCTGTCACGAGGGCATGGAGGACGAAAAGTTCAGCTGCCTGTTCTGCTATTGCCCATTGTATGCATTGGGGGATAAGTGCGGCGGTAACTTTACCTATACCCAGCAGGGCATTAAGGACTGTACCAATTGCTTAGTGCCCCACCGGCGGGAGAATTATTTGCGGGTACTGTCTAAAATGGACGGTATTTTGGAGATGGCCAAAAAGAAACCGGAGAATCCTTGATTTTTGCAAGCCTGCTTGCTATAATATAGCAGTTGTAAATACGGAGACGTATCGAAGTGGTCATAACGGGGCTGACTCGAAATCAGTTTGCCGGCAACGGCACGTGGGTTCGAATCCCACCGTCTCCGCCAAACGGCCGCAAGGATTCCTTGCGGCCGTTTTTCGAATAAAATACATAATGAGGAGTGACTTATATGGAATATAGAATTTTAGGTAAGACCGGGCTGCAGATCTCCCGTTTGGGCTTTGGCGGCATCCCCATTCAAAAAATCGACGCAGAGGGCACCAAAGCGCTGATGCATAAGTTGTTGGAGGCCGGTGTGAATTACATCGATACCGCCCGTGGCTACACCGTCAGCGAGGAATACTTAGGCTATGCCTTAGAGGGCATCCGGGACAAGTTTATCCTGGCCACCAAGAGTATGGCCCGCACCCGGGAGGCTATGGAGCAGGACATCGAGACCAGCCTGCGGAATCTGCGTACTGACTATATTGATCTGTACCAGGTCCATAACCCCGGCCAAAAGGATTTGGAGCAGGTCCTTGCCCCCGGCGGCGCGCTGGAGGCTCTGCAGGCAGCCAAGGCGGCCGGCAAGATCGGCCATATCGGTATCACCCTCCATACTGTAGATCTGTTCCGGCAGGCGGTGGATCTTCCTTGGGTGGAAACCATTATGTTCCCTTATAATATTGTGGAGACCCAGGGCCAGGACCTGATCGCCAAATGCGGGGAAAAGAATATCGGCTTTATCTGCATGAAGCCGTTGGCCGGCGGCGCCATTGACGATGCCAAAACCGCCCTGCGGTTTATCGTCAGCGACCCCAATGTGACCGTAGTGATCCCCGGTATGGCTACGGAGGAGGAGATCGCGCAGAATGTAGCGGCTGCCGCCGACACCACCCCTTTGACAGAGGCGGAGCAGGCAAAAATCAAAGAGATCCGCCAATTCCTGGGCAACAATTTCTGCCGCCGGTGCAATTACTGCGCCCCCTGCGCCGCGGGTATCAACATTCCCATGGTCTTTATGATGGAGGGCTATTACACCCGCTACCATCTGCATGACTGGGCAAAGGACCGGTATGCAGCCCTTCCCAAATCCGCAGCTGACTGTATCGGCTGTGGCGTGTGTGAGGATCGCTGCCCCTACAACCTGCCCATCCGGGAAATGATGAAGAATGCTGCCGTAGTTTTCGGAAAATAAAAACCGTCATTGCGAGGGCGTTTACGCCCGTGGCAATCCCCCTCGATTTTGCACAAAAAGCAGCCGTGTCGAAAGACACGGCTGGTTTTACTTGTGTTATTGACAGTATTTTACGAAAAAGTCATTGCTGATTTCAGTGTATTATTCTTCCGCGCGCACATAGTCTTTTACAACCTGAAACTCAGTTTCTTCAGGAAGAACGATATCAACACTCACAAATAGCGATATATCGTGCGCCCAAATATCCTTCATTTTATCGGTTGATTGCGGCTCTCCGAGTTCTAATTCAAAGGTCAAAACATTTCCTTCGTAGGCCGCTTCGCTCACAGCAAAGGGCCTCCCATCGCGGTTGCTGAATATGATACAAAACAGCGTGTTATCAGAAAAAAATTCCTCTGAATAATCAAGACTTTTCAGTTTGCTCAAAATTTTGCATTCGTCGGCACCCGGAGAATAACAGTCGTCCTGTTCATCGCAGAAAGTGTGCTTTACTATTGCCGGATCAACAAGTTTATGGTAAGAATCGTAGGTTAAACGAAAAATTTCAAGTTCGGGCGAAACATCTTTAAGCGCTACCGGAATGAATCTGCTTCGCCAAATCAGATAACGCACATTTGGGACAGCTTGTGTGGCAGAATCCAAATTTTGGGTAGCCTGCACAGAGGGTTCTGTGGCTTGACCGGTGGGGCTATCGCCATTAGGATTTGGCTGAACCCCGCAGGCAGACAAGACAAGAATGCAAACGACAAGAATCGAATATCGAAACAGTGCTTTTGCGGTCATAGATATTACCTCCCCTTGCTGCAGATTACATTGATTTTCCTAATATTATATTAACAAACAAGATTAACGATGTCAATGTTCCGTCTTGGACAATAGAAACTGCCGTGTCAAAAGACACGGCAGTTTCTATTGTTATTCAATTTCCAAGTCTAACTGAGAAATGACGCTCGCGCAGCGCTTGCACAGGCCGTTCTCGTCGGCTTCTTCACTGTGCATCCAGCAGCGGGGGCACTTCTCGCCCCGGGCCTCGGTAACGCCAACGGTCAGACCGGGCAGGTTAGTACCGGTGCCGGTGGTAGCGCCTTCTGCAGCGGATTCCCAATCGCATGAGGATACAATGAAGATCTCCGCCAGATTCAGACCCTCACAGGCAGCCTTCAAGCTCTCGTCGTCGGTGGTCAGGCTCACATGGGCCTCCAACGCCTTGCCGATCCGCTTGTCGGCCCGGGCCAGCTCCAGAACGCCGTTGACATCCTGTCGCAGCTTCATTACCGTATCCCACTTAGCCATGGTAGCATCGTCCAGCAGGTAGGCATCAAAGCTATCGGGCATCTGGTTCAGCAAGACATTTCTGGCATCGTCGCTATCCCGATGGGGCATAGCCTGCCAGATCTCGTCGCAGGTAAAGGCCAGAATGGGAGCGAATAGCTTTGCCAGCGCATCTACGATCAGGAACAGCGCGCTCTGCGCTGAACGGCGGCGCAGGCCATTGGGCAGCTCGCAGTACAGACGGTCCTTGATGATGTCCAGATAGAAGGAGGACAGCTCCACAACGCAGAAATCGTTGATGATGTGGGAAACCACATGGAACTCATAGCCGTTGTAGGCCTTCTTCACAGCGTCCGCAAGGGCGCTGAGCTTGGTGATTGCCCACTTATCCAGCTCTTCCATATCTTCAGGCGCCACCAGATTGTTGGGGTCAAACCCGTTCAGGTTGCCCAGGCAGTACCGTGCGGTATTGCGGAACTTCAGATAGTTCTGGGCGATCTGCTTAAAGATCTCCTTGGAGCAGCGGACATCTGCGTGGTAGTCGGAGGAAGCCGCCCAAAGACGGACGATATCCGCGCCGAAATCCTTAATAAGGTCAGCGGGGTCAACGCCGTTGCCCAGGCTCTTGTGCATAGCCCGGCCCTGGCCGTCTACAACCCAACCGTGGGTCAGCACCTGCTTGAAGGGAGCGCCCTTGTCCAGCGCACCAACGCTGGTCAGCAGGGAGGACTGGAACCAACCGCGGTACTGGTCAGCGCCTTCCAGATACACATCAGCGGGCCACAGCTCGGGAGTGCGGTGCATCAAGTCTGCAAAGTGGGTAGAACCGGAGTCAAACCAGCAGTCCAGAGTGTCGGTCTCCTTGTCGAAGTCCTTACCGCCGCAGTGGGGGCAGGTGAAGCCTTCGGGAACCAGTTCCATAGCATCTCTTTCAAACCATACATTAGAGCCGTGCTGGTCAAACAGGGCAGAAATCTTGGCGATGGATTCGGGGGTGGAGACAGGCTTGCCGCAGTCCTTGCAGTAGAATACGGGAATGGGCAGACCCCAGCGGCGCTGACGGCTGATACACCAGTCGGCCCGCTCCCGGATCATGCTGACCATACGGTCGCCGCCCCAGCCGGGGAACCACTGAACATTCTCAATTGCCTCCACAGCCTGCTCCTTGAAGGATTCCACGGAGCAGAACCACTGGGGGGTGGCCCGAAAAATGACGGGCTTCTTGCAACGGTCGTGGTGGGGGTAGGAGTGGATGATCTCCTCGGAAGCAAAAAGCATACCGCTTTCTGCCATATCTGCCTTGATGATGGGGTTGGACTCTTCGGTCTTCATACCGGCGTACTTGCCGGCGTAGTCGGTGTGGCGGCCGTAATCGTCCACAGGCACCACCAGCTCCATACCGTAACGCATACAGGTCTGATAGTCGTCCGCGCCGAAGCCGGGAGCGGTGTGGACACAGCCGGTACCGCTGTCCATGGTAACATACTCGGCATTGACCAGACGGGAGGTCTTGTCGATAAAGGGGTGCTGGGCCAGCATATTCTCAAAGAAGCTGCCGGGGTAGGTGGCCAGAATCTCATAGCTTGTATAGCCGCCAATGCCCATAACCTTCTCACACAGCGCCTCTGCAACAATGAAGATTTCATCGCTGTAGTCAGGCTTCACCAGCGCATAGGAATCTCTGGGGTGCAGGCAGATAGCCATATTGCCGGGCAGAGTCCAGATGGTAGTGGTCCAGATTACGAAGAACAGCTTGCTCTTATCGAAATCAGCCAGCTTGCCCAGATCGTCTTTCATGGGGAACTTGACATACACAGAAGTACAGGGATCATCCTTGTACTCAATGTCAGCCTCGGCCACGGCGGTGGCGCAGAAGGGACACCAGGTGACGGGCTTCAGACCCTTGTAGATAAAGCCCTTGTCAAACATACGGCCAAAGACCTTGACCTCCTGGGCCTCAAAATGCTTGTCCATGGTGCGGTAGGGATTTGCCCAGTCGCCTACGACGCCCAAACGGCGGAAACCGGCCATCTGCTTCTGGATAAAGTCCTCGGCGAAATCCTCGCAGGCCTTGCGGAATTCGGGCACGGACATATCCTTGTTCAGCTTCTTCTTGGATGTCTCAATGGCCCGCTCGATGGGCAGACCGTGGTTATCCCAGCCGGGGACATAGGGGGTGTAGAAGCCCATCATGGCATGGCTGCGGACAATGAAGTCCTTCAGGGTCTTGTTCAGGGCATGGCCCATGTGGATGAAGCCGTTGGAGAAGGGAGGGCCGTCATGAAGAACGAAGGGGGGAAGATCCTTGTTCTTCTCCAGCATGGCGTTATACAGGTCCTGCTCTTCCCAAGCCTTCAGCATGCCGGGCTCACGGGCAGGCAGACCGGCCTTCATAGGAAAAGCGGTCTGGGGGGTGATGATTGTTTTCTTAAAGTCCATTGGAATGTTACCTCCATTGTATTGTTATAGTGGAATCTATTATAGGGCGGGGGCTTGCTCCCGCCGGGCGCTTCAAATTACAGGTGTTTCAAAAACAGACGCAGCATCGTCTGCACGATGGACAGCACAGCTTCCGCAGCAACGCAGACCATCAGAATGTTCAGCCGGACGGTAAGGTATTTGGCCCGTTCCTCCCCTATAATCTCGTCTTCAGGAATGGCCTTGAACTTACGCAATATCTGCCAGAGCAATACGGCAATGGCAAGAAGAGCAGCAATTTGCACAATAACCAGAATGGTTTTTAGCATAGGGGTACTCCTTTCTGTATTATGGCAAAACTATCGAACACCGTGTCATTCCGAGGCTGAAGGCCGTAGGAATCTCCCGGTACAACCCATCGACCGGAAATACACCATAAGCTATAGCTGGTACCCGGAGATTGCCGCGTCGGACCTGTTAGGTCCTCCTCGCAATGACATGGGGGCACGATAGTCCGCTGAATCTATCGGTCCTGCCTGGTTCCGTCGGGTTTCGGCGGGAGCAAGCCCCCGCCCTACATGGCCCAGCAATAAAAAACGCCTTTGTCCCTTATTTCTAAGAGACAAAGGCGCAATATACCTCTGCGGTACCACTCTTGTTCCGTTAAAAAACGGCACTCGTATTCCGCTTTATCGGGCGGACCCGGCGCAGCCTACTGAGAAATCCTTTCGGTGCGCGGCTCCGGGGTGATACCCATGGTGATACCGTTTACTGCCTCGCACCAAAACGGCAGCTCTCTGAAAACGATGCTTCACCCGGACGCGTCCCCGTCACAGCCTGTAGCATATAAAATTATTTCTTTTCCTCGCCGGCGCCGGTGCTGCCGTGCTTGGGATCATAGTTGCGGCCAAACTGCAGGTTGTTGAATTTGCTGGTGCTGGAAGAAGAGGCGGGATGCCGGGGCTCTGCCTTGGGAGCGGAGTCATCGGTGGTGCCTACAATGGCTTCCAGATTCAGGGATATCT
>JAFVVI010000031.1 GCA_017502265.1 Oscillospiraceae bacterium | reverse complement strand
CGCCAATTTGCAAGAAGGAAGGGAAAATCGGGCGCTGTTTGTGACGGGGAATGTGCACGGAATGCGGTCCTTGCCTTGACAAAAAGGGGAAAATATATTATCATTTATTATTATAGGGTTTTAACGCGCAGCGGTGAAAACGGCCGCGAATGATCCTTTCAAAGAACAAGATTAGGAGAAAGATACTATGCGTAGCAGTGGTATTTTGATGCATATTACTTCGCTTCCCGGTCCCTATGGCGTGGGTACTATGGGAAAGGAAGCCTACCGGTTTGTGGATTTTCTGAAAAAGGCAGGTCAGAAATTCTGGCAGATCCTGCCCTTGACCCCCACGGGTTACGGCGATTCTCCCTACCAGTCCTGCTCTACCTACGCAGGCAACCATTATCTCATTGACCTGGATATGCTGGTGGAGCAAGGTCTTCTCCGGACGGAGGAGATCACCGGCTGCAACTGGGGCGCGAACCCCAACTGGGCAGACTTTGGCCTTCTGTATACCCATCGGCTGAACGTGCTGCGGCTGGCCTATGGCCGGTTCACGGAAAATGCGGCTTTGGAAGCCTTTGCCCGGGAGAACAGCAACTGGCTGCCGGATTTTGCATTGTTCATGGCGCTGAAGACCCAGAAAAACGGCAAGCCCTGGTATGAATGGGAGGAATCCCTCAAGCGCCGGGAGCCTGCAGCCATTTGGCAGGCCCGTCAGGAACTGAAAGAGGAGATTCGGTTCTATACCTTTGTGCAGTATCTGTTCCACTGCCAGTGGGAGCAGCTGCGGACCTATGCCCATGAAAACGGCATTTCCATTATCGGTGACGTGCCCATCTACGTGCCCTATGATTCCGCGGACGTTTGGAGCAATCCCGAGTGGTTCTTGCTGGACGAAACTCTGACACCTTCTGACGTGGCAGGCTGCCCGCCCGATGGCTTTAATGAGGACGGTCAGCTTTGGGGCAACCCCCTGTACCGGTGGGATCTGCACAAGAAAGACAACTACAGCTGGTGGATCCAGCGTCTGCGCGGCGCGGCTGCCCGGTATGATGTGATCCGTGTGGATCATTTCCGGGGTTTTGCCGGTTTCTATGCGGTTCCTTTTGGGGCGGAAAATGCCAGAAACGGCAAGTGGATGACCGGTCCCGGTCTGGACTTTATGGAGGCAGTGAAGAATGCCCTGCCCGATACCCCCATGATCGCGGAAGACTTGGGATTTTTGACGGAGGATGTGCGGCAGCTGCGGGATGATTCCGGCTTCCCTGGTATGAAGGTGCTGGAATTTGCCTTTGATACAGACAGCAGCAACGAATATCTGCCCCATACCTATCCCGCCAATACCGTCTGCTATACCGGCACCCATGACAATATGCCGCTGAAGCAGTGGTTTGCGGAAAGTGATGAAAAAACCGTGGCTTTTGCCAAGACCTATATGGGCGAACCGGAAAATCCCATTTGGGGTATGATCCGCCTGTGCATGGCCAGTGTTTCAGAGCTGGCTGTGGTCCAGATGCAGGACTATCTGGAACTGGGCAGCGAAGCCCGTATGAATTTCCCCGGCACCCGGACCAGCAGTAACTGGACCTGGCGGGCAACGGGTGGCTATCTGTACCCCGGTCTTGCCCAGCGCATCCACCGACTGACCAAGATCTATGGCCGTTTGGCAGAAAAAGAAGAAACAGGAGAAGAAGAATGAAACTGGATTGTCAAGAGATTTTGAAATGGACCAAAACCCAACTGAAAAATGAACACGATGTATCCCTGCAGGAGGCATCACCTCAGGCACTGCACCAGGCTCTGGGCAAAGCTGTGATGATGGCGATGGCTGACCGCTGGAGCGATGCCAAGAAGGCCCGTAAGAACAGCAGAAAAGCCTTCTACATTTCTGCAGAGTACCTCATTGGACGGCTGGTATATTCCAATCTGTTCAACTTGGGCATTTTGGATGAGATGAAGCAGCTGTTCCGGGAGCGTGGCGTAGATCTGGCCATCCTGGAGGACATCGAGGACGATGCTCTGGGTAACGGCGGCCTGGGTCGCTTGGCTGCTTGCTTCCTGGATAGCGCTGTCAGCTGCGACATTCCTCTGTCCGGCTATGGCCTGCGCTACCGCTTTGGCCTGTTTAAGCAGCGCTTTAATGAGGAAGGCAGCCAGGTGGAAATGGCTGACGACTGGACCAAGTACGGTGACCCCTGGTCCTACCGCCGGTATATGCACACCGTAAAGATCGATTTCCCCGACCACACCGTGCTGGCTGTGCCCTATGACGTGCCTGTCATCGGCTATGGCACCAAGAATATCGGCACGCTGCGCCTGTGGCAGTGCGAAGCCCAGGAGGAGCTGGACTTCGGTGCCTTCAACCGCCAGGATTATCAGCGTGCTCTGGATGCCAAGAACCGTGCCGAGGATATCACCCGTGTTCTGTATCCCAACGACTCCACCGTCGAGGGCAAGCGTTTGCGCCTCAAGCAGCAGTATGTGCTGTCCTCTGCATCCCTGCAGGATATGGTCCGCATTTTCAAGTCCACTCACGGCGCCGACCTGACCCGTTTCCCGGAGTTCTTTGCGGTGCAGCTCAACGATACCCACCCGGCTATGTCTATCCCGGAGCTGATCCGTCTGCTGATGAAGGAGGGTATGGACTTTGACAACGCCTTCCAAATTGCGCAAAAGACCTTCTCCTACACCAACCACACCGTT
>JAFVVI010000030.1 GCA_017502265.1 Oscillospiraceae bacterium | reverse complement strand
TTCTACACCCCGCGCACTTAATAAGGAGGGTAAGATTCTATGGTTGAAATTGAAAAGCCTCGCATTACTTGCCTGGACACCCCCGAGGATCCTTCCTACGGCAAATATGTCGTGGAGCCTCTGGAGCGTGGCTACGGTATGACCCTGGGTAACTCCCTGCGTCGGATTATGCTCTCTAGCCTTCCCGGCTACGCAGCTACTTCCGTGAAGATCGCAGGTGTACAGCACGAGTTCTCCACCATCCCCGGTGTCACCGAGGATGTGACCGAGATCGTTCTGAATGTGAAGCGGATGATCATGAAGCTTCACAGCCAGGAGCCCAAGACTGTGTATATTGACGCAGTGGGTCCCTGTGAAGTTACCGCCGGTGACATCAAGGCTGACGGTGAGGTTGAGATTTTGAACCCCGAGTTGCATATCTGCACTCTGGGTGAAGGCGCTACTTTTAATATGGAGATCACCCTGTCTCAGGGCCGCGGTTATGTGCCGTCTGATCGGAACAAGACCGCCCAGACTGTGATCGGTGTGATTCCCATTGACTCCATCTATTCCCCTGTGAAAAAGGTGAATTACACGGTGGAGCCTACTCGCGTTGGCGATAAGACTGACTTCGATAAGCTGACCCTGGAGGTCTGGACCGATTCTACCATTTCCGCCAAGGACGCTGTGTCCCTGGGCGCAAAGATTCTGTCCGACCATCTGACAGTGTTTACCAACCTGTCTGACAATGTGGGCGCCGGCTCCACTGTTGTGGAGAAGTCTGCTGATCGCCCCGATACCAAGCTGGCAATGACCATTGACGAGCTGGATCTGTCCGTCCGTAGCTTCAACTGCCTGAAGCGCGCTAACATCAACACCGTGGCTGATCTGATCAGCAAGACCGGTGAGGATATGATGAAGGTGCGGAACATGGGTAAGAAGTCTCTGGACGAGGTGCAGAAGAAGCTGGAAATGATGGGCTTGTCCCTGGCCAGCGAGGATTCCGGCAGCAACAACTAATTCTGAGTCAGGAGGAAACGACTTATGTTTGGTACTCGTAAACTGGGCAAGACCAGTGCACAGAGAAAAGCACTGCTGCGTCAGCAGGTGACCGATCTGCTGGCTAACGGCAAGATCGAGACCACCTTCTACCGCGCGAAGGAAGTTCAGCCCGTTGTGGAAAAGATGATTACTCTGGGTAAGAAGGCCGGTCTGGCCAACTACCGCAGAGCACTGGCTTTCATCACCAAGGAAGATGTGGCTAAGAAGCTGTTTGACGAGATCGCTCCTAAGTATGCTGACCGTAACGGCGGCTACACCAGAGTGACCCGTACCGGCGCTCGCCGCGGCGACGCTGCTGAGATGGCAATCATCGAGCTGGTTTAATCCCAGATAACAAAAGATAAAAGAGCGTACTGTGCAAGCAGTACGCTCTTTTTAATTGAAAATTACCTTATTGTCATTGCGAACCAGCGACCGATGTCACTGGTGTGGCAATCTCCTGGTAGAATGTGATTCGCCTGCGACGAAGGATGTTCATACTTTCTCCGCGGCGAGAAAGTATGCAAAGCGCCGCCGGGAAACGTTTCGTAGGTTTCCCGGACCCTTCCCACGACCAAAGGGGAATGCGGAAGAAAATATACCGCAAATACCTGCTCCACCGCTTCCCCTTTGGAATCCCCTCGGTAGTGGCACCTTCTTTGCCATCGCGAGGGCGGCTTGCGCCCGTGGCAATCTCCCGGTACACACTATGAACGCGGAATAAGACCGTTGGGGATGCCGGTCCCTACCGCGCGTTAAAAGGTGCCGGCAAGCCTGTGTGGAACAGGGGATTGCCGGCACCCATAGGAAAGGGGTATGTTACTTTAGCCAATAAACTGCATTTTCCCGCAGCATAATGCCGCAGGCCACCAGTTCCCGGCGGATGGTGCAATGGTCGTCGTGGAAACGGTGAATGATCTCGTTAACCTCATTTTCGGTGTATCTGCGCCCGGTTTTAAATTCCTGGGCAATCTTGCGCAGTATGATTTCCCGCTTTTTTCTTTGGGTAGGAATTTGGGTCAGCTTTCCGTACTTGAAGAAATGGGCCAGGACCTCGTTTTCGTACTTTTCCTCGCCGTCTATAGCATGGGCGTCTGTCTTTATCAGTTCATAAAGGGGATTGTCAAAAATCTCCCGGTTCAGAGAATAGATAATATAAAACTGCGACCGGGAGCAGTTGACCACACCTGCCGATTCCAATTTCTTCAGATGGTAGCAGATGGTTGCCGGTGTCAGAGAAAGCTCGCAGGCGATTTTCTCCACATAACAATCCTCGCGGAGCAGAATGTTGAGAATGGCGAGCCGCGTTTCGTCGGCCAGCACCTTCAAAAGCTGGAGTTTTTCTTTCATGCACAATCACCTTCAAACATATGTGGAAAGATATTGTTCTCTATACGCCACTGTTCCCAAGCGGCAAACATATTCTTCACAGCACCCAGCTGGATCGTTAATTCAAAAACACTCTTCGCGTCACCGGCAGCGGTGGCTGCAGCAAGCTCAGCTTCTTTCTTGTCTAACCATTGTTCGCGGATAAACAGTTCTGCTTGCAGCGCTGCAATAAATCGTAATTTATCTTCGCTGTTAAGCGCTCTGTATGCGCTATTTATCACAGGATACTTGTGCAATACCTCGTTCAAACAATAGTACTGTCTTCCGTGCACTACTTTTGCTCGATCACGTTCCATATTAAATAATGCTCCGGCATTGCCGCAAAAAGTATACATACCGTATTCAAGCTGAACAGCTTTTCGTTCTGTTGTGTTCTCTTTCGGAATGGTATCCAATCTTGTTTTGCACTCGTTACAAACTTTATGGACAACGTCAATGATGGCGCTGTCGATTTCAAGATAAGTCATAGGGATACTCCTTTCGTAGGATTTGTAGCTACAGTGATATTATATACATCTAATCACTCCTTGTCAATAGTGATTTGATAAATGTCTAATTAAATAATGGTAGGGCGGGGGTTTACCCCTGCCGCTAATGGCTTGCTGGGTTTTTCGGCGGGAGCAAGCCCCCGCCCTACATACAAACAAAGAGAGCGTATCGCAAATGCGATACGCTCTCTTTAAGTTGTGTTGAAATTACATAATATCCACACCGCCAAACATACTAAAGCACTTTATGTAGAGGGTAGGACCTTCCGGCCGGGGTGTGGTTAGATTGAAAACACCGCCAAAAATACTGATGGAGCTGACCATAACATTCACACCCTCAGGTATGACAATGTCAATACCACCGAAAATAGCGGTTGCTCGAATAGTGCAGTCCTTTTCAATAATAGCGTTTTTTAGATCGCATTCTACACCACCAAAAATGGCGATGAGATTTCCGCCTTCAAATACGCGGCCATCACATTTACAGTCGCGTCCGCCAAACACGGCACCGGCAAGCATAGAGTTGGATTTTTTCATATCAGCACCTCCAGTTGTATTTTTTTAGGTTGTCACACATATTATAACATAAAAAGAATAAGTTGAAAAGCATAAAAAGGGTGTGTTGCGTTTGCAACACACCCTTCTTTTTAAACATCCTTGCTCTTGGTGGCAATTTCCATCAGGCACTTGGCGGTGAACTCGTCGGGAGTCATTGCGCCCAGATCCTCGCCCTTGCGGGTACGGACGGAAACAGTGCCGTTTTCCATATCCCGGTCGCCGATGACCAGCATATAGGGGATTTTCTGCAGCTGCGCTTCCCGGATCTTGTAGCCCAGCTTTTCGCTGCGGCAGTCGGTCTCGGCGTGGATGTTCACAGCGTTCAGTTTGGCAGCCAGCTCTTTGGCATGCTCGTGGGCCCGGTCAGTGATGGGCATCACCATAACCTGGGTGGGCATCATCCACAGAGGCAGCGCGCCTGCGTACCGCTCGATCAGGTAGGCCAGGGTACGCTCGTAGCAGCCAAGGGAGGTGCGGTGAATAATATAGGGGGTCTTCTTCTGGCCGTCGGCATCGGTGTATTCCATACCGAACTTCTGGGCCAGCAGCATATCGATCTGAATGGTAACGATGGTGTCTTCCTTGCCGAACACATTCTTATACTGAATATCCAGCTTGGGACCATAGAATGCGGCCTCGTCGATGCCGATGGTGTATTCAACACCCAGATTGTCCAGAATGTTGCCCATAACCTTCTGTGCCTCTTCCCATTGCTCGGCAGTACCCTCGTACTTGATGCCGGCGCGGGCAGGATCCCACTGGCTGAAGCGGAAGGTGCAGTTTTCCAGCATGCCAACGGTTTCCAGGCAGTACTTTGCCAGCTCCAGGCAGCCCTTGAACTCCTCTTCCAGCTGCTCGGGGCGGAGGACCAGGTGACCCTCGGAAATGGTGAACTGACGGACACGGATCAGACCGTGCATTTCGCCAGAGTCCTCGTTGCGGAACAGGGTAGAGGTCTCGCCCAAGCGCATGGGCAGGTCACGGTAGGAACGGGCCCGGTTCAGATAGACCTGATACTGGAAGGGGCAGGTCATAGGCCGCAGAGCGAAGCACTCCTTGGTTTCGTCCTGCGGATCGCCCAAAACAAACATACCATCCAGGTAATGATCCCAGTGGCCGGAGATCTTATACAGATCGGACTTAGCCATCAGAGGGGTCTTGGTCAGCAGGTAGCCGCGCTTCTGTTCCTCGTCCTCGATCCAGCGCTGCAGGGTCTGAATGACTCTTGCGCCCTTGGGAAGCAGGATGGGCAGGCCCTGGCCGATCTCTTCCACGGTGGTGAAGAATTCCAGCTCCCGGCCCAGCTTGTTGTGGTCACGCTTCAAAGCCTCTGCCTGGGCTTCCAGGTAAGCATCCAGCTCGTCCTTGGTGGGGAAGCCGATGCCGTAAATTCTCTGGAGCATCTTGCGGCTGGAATCGCCACGCCAGTAAGCGCCGCAGGACTTGGTCAGCTTGAAGCCGTTGTGACGCAGGCGGCCGGTATGGTCCAGATGAGGACCGGCGCACAGGTCGGTAAATTCGCCCTGGGTGTAGAAGGAAATGACGGCATCCTCCGGCAGATCCTCAATCAGTTCTACTTTGTAAGGCTCCTGCATAGACTCCATATATGCAATGGCGTCGGCGCGGGGCTTTTCGGTGCGCTCTAAGCGAATGCGCTCCTTGATGATCTTCTTCATCTCGCCTTCAATCTGGGTCAGATGCTCGGGGGTGAAGGAGAAGGGGGCATCAAAGTCATAGTACCAGCCTTCGTCGATGGCAGGTCCGATGGCTAGTTTGACCTCCGGCCACAGGCGCTTGACGGCTTGGGCCATTACATGGGAGCTGGTGTGCCAGAAGGTTTTGCGGTATTCGGGGTTTTCAAAGGTGTACAGGTTTTCTTCGCTCATTGTTTTTCCTCCTTATGTGTGGGGAAAGGTATAAAAAATACCCACCCCCTGAAAGATCAGGGGTGGGATACAAATGTATTCCACGGTTCCACCCTGGTTACGGCAAAAGCCGTCACTCATTGACGCTTTAACGGGCGCACCCGGTATGGCATTTCCGCGCATACAGCTCAGAAGTGGTATCGCTCCCGGGGATATTCAAGACCCTTTCACCAGACAGGTCTCTCTCTGAGAATTCCAATGGGCGCGCATGTCTTCGTCGTTGCTTTTTACAAAAATAACTATACCACAGCTTCTTGCCCTTGTCAATCCCAATGGTTACAGGCTGTAGTGGAGGAGTTGTGTTCTGCAGGGGCGTATTTTTGTCTCTGTGGGGAGGAGGGGGTGTAAAATAATGACGAAAATGGTTTACCATAATCTGCCAATTGGTTGATTTTGGCATTGGTTACATAATAATTGGTAAAATGACAAAAAATGTAACCATTTCTACTATATGTTGTGGTCGAAATCACGAAAATATACGAGAAATTGACAAGAAGTTGACATAATTATTACAAAATAATTTTCTAAAAAGTTGTCGAATTGGCGCTTTTTTGCGGAAATGCTTGACTTTTTCTAATTTTTTGTTATAATGACTCTGCAATCCTTTATGGGATTGTATTTCTTTGTAACTTTTTGATACCACTTTATGTGGTGTGATTGCAGAATTTGAGAAAGGAGGTTCCTACATATGGATTTGTTCACGCCCTTTGTACTGCGCAAAAAAAATCATTTCTTTAAAATCGTAGCCGTGCTGCTGGTTGTGGTATGCCTGGTAGGTTCCCTTTCCCAGACGGCGCAAGCAGAGACCACCTATGTGATCACCGACGGCGATGCCGTAAAGGTGCATACCACATATGCCTCCGATCCTGCCAAGGTACTGCAGGAGGCCGGTGTGAATCTGTCTGCAGATGATATATATACAACCGAATCTGTTGACGGTGTTTCTGAGATCAAGGTGCAGCGGGCGCAGACAGTGACTGTGTATTGCGGCGGCAACACCTTGAATGTGAGCAGCTATGGCGAACGCCTGGATGCTTTGTTTGTCCGTATGGGAATTGTTGTAGATGACTCTGTGGCGGCCTCTATGCCCCTGGATACCGTTACCTATGATGGTATGGAGGTAAAGGTGGACCATAAGGTGCAGACCACCGAGAGCTACACCACTGAGATCCCCTTTGAGACCACCTATTGTGAGGATCCCACGCTGCCTTTGGGCGAGGAGAAGGTCCTGGTGGCCGGTAAGTCCGGTCAGAAGCTTTGCGCTGCCAATGTGGTGTATGCCAATGGCAAGGAGATTCAGCGCAATGTCTATCAGGAAACTGTCACTGTGGAACCTGTGACCCGTATTGTGGCCGTGGGTACCGGTGAAAAGGTTGGCCAGGTGTCCGATCAGCCTTTGATCGGTGATGGCTTTATCGTGCTGCCCACCGGCGAGGTGCTGACCTATATCCGCAAGGATACTTTCACAGCAACTGCCTATACCCATACCGATGCCGGCTGTGACGAGATCACTGCCAACGGCACCCGGGTCAAGTGGGGCGTTGTGGCTGTGGACCCCTCTGTGATTCCCTACGGCACCCGTATGTTTATCGTTTCTAAGGATGGCAGCTTTATCTATGGTCTGAGCACCGCGGAAGACTGCGGTGGCGCCATTCAGAACAAGCGTCTGGACCTGTATATGGAGTCCAAGGAGCAGTGCTTCCAGTTCGGTGTGAGAGACTGCACTGTATACATCCTGGGCGATGCCAACTGGAAAATCGGTTAATTTACATTGCAAATCCGCCTTTTTTCTGCTATGATAGCAGGAGAAAGGCGGTTTTTTTATGATCGATGTATGTGACATTCAGGTGATGAAGCCTCTGCTTGCGGAGCACGGCTTCCACTTTTCCAAAGCAAAGGGCCAGAATTTCCTCATCGCCCGGTGGGTCCCGGAGCAGATCGCGGAGCGATCCGGGGTGGATAAGCATACCGGTGTGCTGGAGATCGGTCCGGGCATCGGCCCACTGACCCAGCAGCTTGCCTTGCGGGCTGGGAAGGTCTGCGCGGTGGAGCTGGATAAGCGGCTGGAGCCGATTTTAAATCAGACCGTTGGGGAGTTTGACAATCTGGAGATCATCTGGGACGATGTGCTGAAGCAGGATGTTGCCAAGCTGGTGGCAGAGAAATTTGCCGGCTTGAAGCCTGTGGCCTGCGCCAACCTGCCATACTATATTACCTCGCCCATTCTCACCGCTTTACTGGAGGCGGAGTGCTTTGATGCAGTGACTGTTATGGTCCAGAAGGAAGTTGCGCAACGGATCGCCGCAAAGCCCGGCACAGCGGACTACAGCGCCTTTACGGTGTTCTGTCAGTTTTACGGTGAGCCGGAGATCCTTTTTGATGTGCCCGCCCATTGCTTCCTGCCCCAACCTAAGGTGACCTCCGCGGTGATTATGCTGAAGGTTCGGAAGTGTCTGCCTTGGGAGATTTTGGATAAGGCTACTTTCTTCCGTACGGTGCGGGCAAGCTTTGCTATGCGGCGGAAAAAGTTGCAGAACGGTCTGGCCGCCGGTTTCCCGGAATTGGGCAAGGAGGGGGCAGGAGAGGTCATTGCAGCGTGTGGCTTTTCTGAGAATGTCCGGGGCGAGACGCTGGATATTGCCCAGTTTGCCGCCCTTGCCAATGCCATCTACAGGAGAAAGCAGCAATGATCGAATTTCTGTTTTTAGATTTGGATGATACCATTTTGGACTTTCAAAAGGCGGAGCGCATCGCTTTGGCCAAAACCTTGCAGTCCTTCGGTTTGGAGCCGGAACAGGAAGTGCTGGCCCGGTATCATTTGATCAATAAGGGATATTGGGAGCGGCTGGAGCGGAAAGAGGTGACCCGGGAGGCCCTTTTGGTGGACCGTTTCGGAGATCTGTTTGCCGAATACGGCATCGCCGTAGAGCCGGCGCAGTGCGCCAGAGCCTATGAAAAGAATTTAGGTACGGGCCATTATTTTCTCCCCGGCGCCCGGGAGGCGGTGGAGGCCTTAAGCCGGAAATATAAGCTGTACTTAGCCAGCAACGGCACATCCCATGTGCAGGCCGGCCGTATAGAAAGCGCGGATATCGCCCGTTTCTTCCAGGGGATTTTTATCTCCCAGGAGATTGGCGTGAATAAGCCGGATATAGAATATTTTAATCGATGTTTCGCCCGAATCCCCGGTTTTGACCGGGCAAAAGCCATGATCGTGGGGGACAGTCTCAGCTCGGATATTCTGGGCGGCAAGCAGGCGGGGATTCTAACCTGCTGGGTAAACAGTTATGGCAAACCTTGTCCGGGAGATCTGCGTCCGAATTATGAAATCAAAGCGCTTTCTGAATTGGAGAGCCTGTTGGATAATCAAAAACTGTAAAAAGATACGCCTGTCGTTTTGACAGGCGTATTATTTTGAAAAACTAATTTAGCAGCACATCGAATACCAGCATCAGGCAGAAGCCTACCAGCAGGGAATAGGTGGCGCCCCGTTCGCTGCCGTGGGCGTGGGTCTCGGGGATCATTTCGTCGCTGATGACATAGAGCATGGTACCGCCGGCAAAGGCCAGGGCAAAGGGCAGGATGGCTGTAGACAGGGTAACAGCAAAGTAACCTAACAATGTACCCAGTACCTCCACCACACCGGTGGCGGCTGCAATTAAAAAAGTTCTGCCCGGCTTCATGCCTGCCGCCAGCATCGGGCCTACGATGACCATACCCTCGGGGATATTTTGTAATGCAATACCGCCGGCCACGGTCAGCGCGGCAGCGTTATCTCCAGAGCCGAAGCTGACACCGGCAGCGATGCCCTCCGGCAGGTTGTGAATGGCGATGGCGGTGACGAACAGAAGCACTTTGTTCAGCTTTGCAGTGTCCGCCGGGTGCTGCTCCTGGTCGGCGCCGGTGAGTCGGTGGAGATGGGGAACGATGCGGTCAAAGACGTTGACACACAGCGCGCCAGCAAACACACCGGCCACGGTATAAAGAATACCAAGCTTTCCGCCGTGCTCCAGCGAGGGCAAAATCAAACCGATCACCGCCGCTGCCAGCATCACGCCGGCAGCAAAGGACAGCACAATGTCGCTGAAGCGGTGGGATATTTTTTTGAAAATAAAGCCAAGGACGGTGCCGAAAACAGTTGCACCGCCAACGCCCAAGGCTGTCAGTAAAACAAGCTCCATAAGGATACCTCCTTTTTCTCACTGTTATTCTATATAATAAAGGGTAATTTTGTCAAGAAATATTTTAAGAATAAGAATCATTCTTATATTGACAAATGATGGAATTTCTGTTATGATAATATCAGAAATCAGGCCGATCGGCTAAAAACAGGAGGAAATCCCAAATGCTCAGAAAAGTAACGGATACAATTTTATATGTAGGCGCCAATGACCATGAGGTAGATCTGTTTGAGGGTCAGTATGTTGTCCCCAACGGCATGGCCTACAATTCTTATGTAATTCTGGACGAGAAGGTGGCCGTGATGGACACCATCGATGCCAGCAAGACCGGTGAATGGCTGAAGAATATTGAAAAGGCTCTTGCCGGCCGGCAGCCGGATTATCTGGTGGTGCAGCATATGGAGCCGGACCACGCAGCCTCCATTGAGGCCTTTGTCAATACATATCCCCAGGTTACGGTAGTTGCCAATGTGAAGACCTTTCAGATGATCGGCCAGTTCTTTCCCAAACTGACCATGCGCAATCAGCTGACAGTGGAGAATTTTGGCACGCTGTCTTTGGGTAAGCACACCCTGACCTTTGCCTTTGCACCCATGGTCCACTGGCCCGAGGTTATGATGACTTATGATAGCTATGATAAGGTGCTGTTCTCTGCTGACGGCTTCGGTAAGTTTGGCGCGCTGGATATTACTGAGCCTTGGGATGACGAGGCCCGCCGGTACTTTATCGGCATTGTGGGTAAGTACGGCAAGCAGGTGCAGAATATTCTGAAGGTGGCTGCTACTCTGGATATTCAGATCATTTGCCCCCTCCACGGCCCGGTGCTCACCGAGAACCTCGGCCACTACAATAAACTCTACGATCTGTGGTCCAGCTACACCCCGGAGACCGAGGGTATCGTGATTGCTTACACCTCCATTTACGGCCATACCAAGGAGGCTGCTGAGCTGCTGGCGCTGGAGCTGCGGAAGCGGGAAGTGCCCAATGTGGTGGTGCACGATCTGGCCCGGTGCGATATGGCTCTGGCCGTGTCCGATGCCTTCCGTTACGATAAGCTGGTGCTGGCTACCACTACCTATAACGCCGATGTGTTCCCCTATATGCGCACCTATCTGGATAAGCTCACCGAGCGGAACTTCCAGAACCGCACTGTGGCCATGATCGAAAACGGTTCCTGGTCGCCCACGGCTATCAAAGTGATGAAGGAAAAACTGGCCAAATCCAAGAACATTACCTACGCCGAAAACAATGTGACAATTATGTCCGCTATGAGCGACGAGAATGTGAAGGAAATTGGTCGTCTGGCTGACGAGCTGGCGGCTTCCTATATGGAAGTTACGGTGCAGGACGATTTCGTGGACCCCACCGCACTGTTCAACATCGGCTACGGCCTGTATGTGGTTACCACCAACGATGGCAACAAGGATAACGGCCTTATCGTCAACACAGTGACCCAGGTGACCAATACCCCCAACCGGGTGGCGGTAACTGTCAACAAACTCAACTACTCCTGCGATGTGATTGCCAAGACCGGCAAGCTGAACATTTCTACCCTGTCCCAGGATGCGCCCTTTGCCATCTTTGAGCGGTTTGGCTTCCACTCCGGCCGGGACACCGATAAGTTTGCCGACTTCGACCACGCCCAGCGGGCAAGCAACGGTCTGCTGTTCTTGGATAAGTATGCCAATGCTTTCATCAGCTGCAAGGTGATCAACCAGATGGATCTGGGTACCCATGTGATGTTCATCTGCGATGTGGTCCAGTGCGCCAACCTGAGCAAGGCGGAGACCATGACCTACACCTACTATATGCAGAATGTAAAGCCCAAGCCCGACGCAGAGAAGAAGGGCTTCGTGTGCAAGATCTGCGGCTGGGTGCATGAGGGCGAGGAGCTGCCCGATGATCTGGTCTGCCCCCTGTGTAAGCACGGCGCTGCCGACTTTGAGCCTTTGGGATAATTGATAAAGCAAAAGACCTGCCCTTTGGGGGCAGGTCTTTTTTGCGAAATATTACAGGTGCAGGACGCGATCTTTGATCTCCTGGGTACGGCCTTGATTCCAATACTGGGTGCCGATGTAGCCGCAGGTCCGGCGGGCTACGTTCATTTTGCTCTGGTCGGTGTTGCCGCACTGGGGGCAGACCCAAATTAGCTTGCCGTCGTCTTCCTTGATTTCAATCTCGCCGTCAAAGCCGCAGCACTGGCAGTAGTCGCTCTTGGTGTTCAGCTCGGCGTACATAATGTTGTCGTAAATGAACTTCATCACTTCCAGCACCGCGTCAATGTTCTGCTGCATATTGGGCACTTCCACATAGCTGATGGCGCCGCCGGGGGAGAGCTGCTGGAACTCGGATTCAAACCGCAGCTTGGTAAAAGCGTCGATCTCCTCGGCCACATGGACATGGTAGGAGTTGGTAATATAGCTCTTGTCGGTGATGCCGGGGATCTTGCCGAAGCGCTGCTGCAGGCACTTGGCGAACTTATAGGTGGTGGATTCCAGAGGTGTGCCGTAGAGGGAGAAGTCAACATTGTGCTTGGCTTTCCAACCCTTGCAGGCATCGTTCATATGCTGCATCACCTGCAGGGCGAAGGGCTTTGCCTCCGGGTCGGTGTGGGAGCGGCCGGTCATATATTTGACGCACTCGTAAAGGCCTGCGTAGCCCAAAGAAATGGTGGAGTATCCGCCGTAGAGCAGCTTATCGATGGGCTCGCCCTTTTCCAAACGGGCCAGCGCGCCGTGCTGCCACAAAATGGGGGCGGCATCGGACAGCGTGCCCTTGAGCCGTTCGTGGCGGCACAGCAGGGCCCGGTAGCACAGGTCCAGCCGCTCGTTGAAGATCTGCCAGAACTTGTCCATATCACGGCCGGAGGACAGGGCCACATCCACCAGATTGATGGTGACCACGCCTTGATTGAACCGGCCGTAGTACTTTCGCTTACCCGGCTCGTAATTGCCGGCGTTGGCGATGTTGCCCACACCGCTTTCTGTGAACCGGTCGGGGGTCAGGAAGGAGCGGCAGCCCATACACACATACACATCGCCCTTCAGTTCCAGCATCATCTTCTCGCTGATGTAGTCCGGCACCATCCGCTTGGCGGTGACCTGGGCGGCAAGGCGAGTCAGATACCAGTAGGGAGAGTCCTCGGTGATGTTATCATCTTCCAGTACATAAATCAGCTTGGGGAAGGCGGGGGTGATCCACACACCCTTTTCGTTCTTGACGCCCTCGTAGCGCTGACGAAGCATTTCTTCGATTATGAGGGCAAGGTCCTTCTTCTCCTGCTCGTTCCGGGCCTCGTTCAGATACATAAACACGGTGATAAAGGGGGCCTGACCGTTGGTGGTCATCAGGGTGATGACCTGATACTGAATGGTCTGCACGCCCTTGCTGACCTCGTCCCGCAGCCGGGATTCCACCAGCTTGGAAATAGCCTCCTCGGAGAGGGAGATGTTCAGTTCTTGCATTTCCTTTTCTACGGCCTTGCGGATCTTCTCACGGCTGATCTGCACGAAGGGGGCAAGGTGGGTGAGGGAAATGGACTGACCGCCGTACTGGTTGGAGGCCACCTGGGCGATGATCTGGGTGGCGATGTTGCAGGCGGTGGAGAAAGAGTGGGGCTTTTCAATCAGTGTGCCGGAGATCACTGTGCCGTTTTGCAGCATATCATCCAGGTTCACAAGGTCGCAGTTGTGCATATGCTGGGCATAGTAGTCCGAATCGTGGAAGTGGATGATGCCGGCGTTGTGGGCATCCACGATCTCCTTGGGCAGCAAAATGCGGCTGGTGATATCCTTTGATACCTCGCCTGCCATATAGTCTCGCTGGACGGCGTTGATGGTGGGGTTTTTGTTGGCATTTTCCTGCTTGACCTCTTCGTTATTGCTTTCGATGAGGGTCAGGATGCGGTCGTCGGTGGTGTTGGCCTGCCGCAGGAGACTGCGGGTGTAGCGGTAGGTGATGTAGCACTTGGCTACTTCATAAGCGCCATGGGCCATGATGGCCTTTTCTACCAGGTCCTGGATCTCCTCCACAGAGGGACTGCGGCCCATCTGCTCGCAGCTGATCTGCACATGCTCGGTGATGCGGCTGATCTGCAGGGGGGTCATGCGGACATTTTCTTCCACGGCATTGTTGGCCTTGGTAATAGCGGTTTCGATCTTGGCGGCATCGAAGGTAACTTCTGCGCCGTTTCGTTTGATGATCTTCATATCCATTCCTCCTTAGTCTACAAATTACGATTGTATTCCCTATTATACTACATATTGTGTTTTTTGCAAGAGGCAAACACAAAATAAAGTATAATTTTTGCGATTTCTAAAAAATGACCGATTTTTTTGCACCGGGGGTCTTGGGGGTGCATAAACTGTCCCATAAGCAATAGCTTATTCTCCAAATTCTATCGGGAGGTAATTACTATGCGTGAGAATTGTCCGGGAAGTGTCCCCTGCGATCTCAACGATCTGCAGCAGGCTCTTTCCATTCACACCCGAAAGATCACCGACAGCTGCCGGGATAAAGATTGCATCGAAGATCTGCGGGTTTATTTAACCAGAGGGTCTCAGAACATTTTGGACGGCTGCGCGGGGGCAAAGGTGCGGTGTACAGAACTGCTGTATACTTATATAGATGTGGAGCCTGTGGCCTTTGATCGCAACCATTATTGCGTGGAGGCGACCTTCTATTACCGGGTCCTTGCCGATGCGGTGGTGGGCGCTTGCCGGCCTGTGACCTTGCACGGCGTGGCGGTGTTCTCCAAGCGGGCGGTGCTGTGTGGCGAGGATAGCCGCGCCCACATCTTCACAAGCGATACCCGTCTGGGTGGCCCGGACGGCGTGACGGTTGCCAGCGTAAACCGGCCCACCGCTGTGGTAGAGGTGTTGGATCCCATGGTCCTCAGCTCCAAGGTAGTGGATGTGTGCCACTGTCCCCGGGAGACGGCCGTCCAGCAGATTCCCGAGGGCATTTGCGGCTGCTTCGATGAAGAATTGGTGCTTTGCGGCGAGCAGCGGCGGCTGCTGGTGACCTTGGGACAGTTCTCCATCATCCGTCTGGAGCGGGATGCCCAGCTGGTAGTGCCGTTCCTGGATTACAGCATTCCCACCAAGGAGTGCTGCGACAGTCCCGGCTGCGCCGAGGATCCCTGCGAACTGTTCTCCAAGATCCCCTTCCCAGAGCAGGCTTTTGCTCCCTCCGGCTGCGACAAGGAATGCGAATGTGACACCTGTGGTTATACTACCACATAAATAAATTGAGCGGCGTGACGAAAGTCACGCCGCTTGTTATTTGTCAAATTTTTCGGAAATTGTTTTGATATGCTCCGCAATGGGCAGGTTTTGGGGGCAGTATTTTTCGCAGGTGCGGCAGCCGATGCAGTCCGAGGCCTTTCCCTCTGAAAGGGTCAGGTGTCTGTAAGCCGCTTTGACCTTCCAGATGTCGCTGGGAGCGCGGGAAAATTCGTTGTACATCTTGATGATTTGGTTGATGGGAATGTGCTTGGGGCAGTGGGGGACACAGTAGCCGCAGCCGGTGCAGGCGATGGCGGTGTCCTTTTCAATTATGTCCCGAACCTGCATCAAAAGGGATACTTCGTCCTCTGTTAGCGGCTGGAAGGGCTTGATGTTGGCCTCTACCTGGCTAAGGGCGCTCATGCCACTTAAAACGATCTCCACATCCGGCAGGGACTGGACAAACCGCAGCGCCCAATCCGCAGGGGTCCAATCCGGGTGGACGGAACGCAGCAGCTTTTCGGCTTCTTCCGGCAGCTGGGCCAGTGTACCGCCCTTTACCGGCTCCATGGCAAGGATGCTTTTGCCGTGCTTGCGGCAGGTTTCGCAGCATTTGCCGGATTCGATGGCCGCGGCCTCCCAGTCTAAGTAATTGATTTGCAGCAGCACCACATCCACCTCCGGGTGGGCGGTGAGGATCTCGTCCAGCAGGGCGGCGTTGCCGTGATAGGAAAAGCCAATGCGCTTGGCAAGGCCGGCAGCTTTCTTTTCCTGCAGGAAACGGAACTGGTCATACTGCTGGGCGATGGCATAGTTGCGGATGGTGAGGCAGTGGAGCAGCAGCACATCGAAGTATTCTACACCGCACCGGGCGCGGGATTCATCAAAACACCGCTGCAGGTCTTCGTCGCTTTTGCAGGAATAGCCGGGGAGCTTTTCTGCCACACGGAAGGAGGATCGGTCTTTCCGATCCGCTATGCATTTTTTGACAGCGATATCGCTGTTGCCATCCAGATAGGTATAGCAGGTGTCAAAATAGTTGCCACCGCCGGCCATAAAAGCATCCACCATTTCACTGACGGCATCCCAGTCATAGGAATCACCCAGTTTGGGCAGGCGCATCAAACCGAAACCCAGCTTGTTCATAGATACCTCCGTTGTTATTTCAATGCTTCCAGCATGGAAAGGCCTTCCTCTATGAGGATCTCTGCTACGCCGGCTTTATAGTTGGAAGTGCCGGCCTCATAGCCGCCTTCCTGATAGCATTCCAGCATAGGGAAGTAACCTTCCTTGGCGTTGGTGTTACAGGTGGGCAGAACCAGCTCCCAACCGGGCGCTTCCTTCAGTCCGCGGCCAACACCGGTGAAGGGTTCGCCGGGGATACCTACAAATACTACCGGGCCGATAGCCAAGCCACTGAGGGGCATCCGGAAGGATTCGGGGCCATGCTCCAGCCGCACCATGCGTCTGGCTCTGGCCACTACGGTGGTGAGCATCATACCGGTGTAGGGTAGCTCGCTGTCCTTGCCGGAAAGATGCAACTGGTGAATTCTGTGGGCTTCTGCCATCTCGGCAGGGTCGGGCATATTGGAGGGGACATCCAGCATTTTTTGCATATACCGCACAGAGTCCACATCTACATATTTGACCTTATCCCAGGTCTGCAGCACGCCGGCAGTGACCACCCGGCCGAGATACTCCGAGTGCTTGTGGCCCCGGGCCACATCGTCGAAGTCCATAAACATATCGTTTAAGTAGCCGCCGGTGGGGTGGACATTGACATGGTTTACATCACCCTGCGCGCCGTTGAAGAACAGGCAGCGGGTGTTGTCCAGCACCTTTTCCACAGTCTTACGGGTAAAGCCGGGCCAGTCGGCAGAAATCTTGCAGCCGCCCACCACATCCGGGTGGTTGCCGAAATTCACCAGGGCGATACTCTCGCCGCCCTCCCGGTCAAAGCGCAGTACGTTGACCCGCTCGTCCACATCGCCAACGGGGGCGACAATGTCTGGATTTTCCACACCGGGGTTGGTGCGAATGGAGCCATCCTTCATACGGTAACGGCGGACAAAAGCAATATTGGGGGCATGGCCGATGCCGTAACCCATCTTGGCGGGCTTTAGATCGTCCAGGGCCATTTTGGCAGCGTCGGCGATCTTGTGCTTGACGGTCTGGGCGTATTCAATCTCCAGAGGATCAGTGGGGTCGGGATTCAGATAGGGGCCGGTGTGGGTGTGGGTGGCGTGGATATAAATGGCCTCCCAGGGCAGACCGGTCACATCGCAGATGTGTTGGCGCATGGGATTCAGCACTTCTTTGACAATACCGCAGTGATCCACGCTGATAAGCACAGCCTTATTTTCGCCGCAGGCCACGGCCAGGGCGTTGATTTCCAGCTCGTCCAATACTCCGTCAGCTTTGCGTTCAACAAAATAGCCTGCCATAGCGATACCCAGCATGGGGGTGATGTTTACGCGGCTGAAACCAGCTTGTAATGTGTTCATAATGTTATCTCCTATTAACCCCGCATCAGGCGCTTACGGGCCAGATTGATGGGGCCTTCAGACATACGGGTGATCCAGGCAAGACTTTTGCCGCAGCCCAGGGCCACGCAGGCGGCGGGATCGTCTGCCACGGTGCAGGGGATACCGATCCGATTCTGCAGCAGGGTGTCCATACCCCAAAGCAGGCTACTGCCGCCGGTGAGCATAATGCCGGTGTCGGCAATGTCGCCCACCAGTTCCGGGGGCGTCTCTTCCAGCACAGCCAGCACCTCGTCTGCAATTCGCTGAGCGGATCTGTTCAGCAGGTTACAGATCTCTGTGGAGGTGACGATCACGTCCCGGGGCATACCGGACTTAGCATCCCGGCCCTTGACCTGCATGGTTTCCTCCTGGCCCTTGGGGGTGACGGAGCCAATGCGGATCTTGATGTCTTCAGCGGTGGACGGACCGATGATAATATGGTGCTTGCCGCGGATGTAGCGGGCGATTACCTCGTCAAAGTGATTGCCGGCCAGCTTAATGGAGGAGGAACTGGCTACGCCGTTCATGGTGAGTACGGCAATGTCGGTAGTGCCGCCGCCGATATCCACCACCAGATGGCCCTTGGGATCGCTGATATCCAGACCGGCGCCCAAGGCAGCTGCCAACGGCTCTTCAATCAGGTAAACACGGCGGGCGCCGGCTTCCATGGCGGCGTTGATAACAGCCCGTTCGTCCATCTGGGTCACAGAGCTGGGAACACTGACGATCACTCTGGGCTTGGGGGTGAACAGGGTGGATATGTCCTTCTTCTGGAAGAACTTCTGGAGCATTTTCACCGTCAGGTCGTGGTCGGCGATTACACCGTCCTGCAGCGGGTGCATAGCCACCACATTGCCTGGTGTGCGGCCCAGCATATTCCGGGCGGCCGCGCCGATCTGCAAGGCCTTGCCGGTGTTTCTGTCCACAGCCACCACCGCAGGCTCGCGGGTGGTGATACCCTCGTCGGCGGTATAGATCAGTACATTGGAGGTGCCCAGGTCCACACCCAGGTCACGGGATACGAGTTGAATACGCATACGGTTCACCTGCTATTTCTTAGGATTCTTCACCGCTAACGCGGCACAGTATACTTCTTTGGCGCCGGCGGTCAGCAGCACTCTGGCGCACTCCGAGGCGGTAGCGCCGGTAGTAATAATGTCGTCCAGCAGTAAGATCCGCTTGCCGCGGAGCTGTTGCGGCGACAGGGCAACATAAGCGCCCAGTACATTGGCCCGCCGCCGGGCGGGGTCTTTGATCCCCGATTGGGGTGGGGTGTTGCGGATCTTGCGGAGGGTCCGGCAGGGGGTAACGCCCAGTTCAGCGCCTACGGCGTTGGCCAGCAGTTCCACCTGATCGTAGCCCCGGGACAGTTTCCGCAGTGGCGCGATAGGCACGAAGGTCAGAATATCAAAGGTATCCATACCATCTTTTTGCAGTTTCATGGCAAGCCTGCGCCCGTAGGCCGGGGCATAGTGTCTGCGGCCACCGAATTTGTAACGGAGAATACTTCCCCGGACGGTATCCTTATAATACCACACCGCGGTCCAACCTGCAAGAAAAGAAAAGCGGAAATAGGATTTTTCGCATTCCGGCGCGTTTCTTTGACAATCCGCGCAGAAATCTGTCTCTTCTTTGGCAAGTAAAGACCGGCACAAAATGCATTTGGGTGGAAAGAGAAGTTTGAACAGCCAACGGAGGATCATAGGGCCTCCCGCTGCTGCAGCCGCAGCTTCAAGCCGGTGTAGCGGCGGCCGGTTTTGGCGTTTTGGGTCATAGTGTATACCGTTTCCTTGCGGCCGGCTATGATGAGCAGCTCTCTTGCCCGGGTAACGGCGGTGTAGAGAATGCTGCGGCTGAGTAGGTAATTGGATGCATTCCATGCGGAAAGCACCACCGCCCGGTATTCGCTGCCCTGGGATTTGTGGACAGTCATGGCGTATGCGGGCTCTATTTCATTCAGCTGGGTAAAATCGTAGTCGGCCTCCCGGTCATCGAACAGGACTGTCAGCATTTCCAGCTGCTTGTCGATTCGTTTGATAATGCCCACATCGCCGTTGAAAATACCCTCGCCAACCTGGCTGCCATCGGATTTTTTCCACATAATATCGTAGTTGTTGCGGATCTGCATCACCCGGTCGCCCTCCCGGAAGATGATCTCGCCCATTTTATGCTCCTGCTTGTCCTGGGTAGGGGGATTCAGGCTGGCCTGCAGCAACTTGTTCAGGGCTACTGTGCCGGCAGGGCCTTTCTTGGTGGGGCAGAGGACCTGGATCTGGTCTGCGGGAATGCCCATATTCTGGGGCAGCCGCCGGGCGCACAGGTCCACGATGGTCTGTGCGGTGTGCTCCTCCGACTGGCCGGACAGGAAAAAGAAATCGTTCTTCACATCGTCCAGCACCGGAGGTTCTCCCTGGTTGATTCTATGGGCGTTCATAACAATGAGGCTCTGCCGGGCCTGGCGGAAGATCTCCGTCAGCCGGACGGTGGGCAGCATATTGCTGCGGAGCATATCGCTGAAGGGAAAACCCGGTCCTACCGGCGGCAGCTGGTCAGGGTCGCCAACCAAAATCAGCCGGGCGGACTGGGGCACAGCTTGCAGGAGGCTGCCCAAAAGGGTTACATCCACCATGGACATCTCGTCCACGATGACCGCATCGGCCTGCAGAGGGTCGGATTCGTCTTTTGTGAAGATCAGCTTGCCGGTATGGGGGTCAATGCCTGCGCCCAAAAGCCGGTGAATGGTGGAGGCATCCCGGCCGGTGACTTCCGTCAGCCGTTTGGCTGCCCGCCCGGTGGGGGCGCACAGGACGCATTTGAGTCCCATCTGTTCAAGCAGGGATAAAATGCCGTTCAAGGTGGTGGTCTTGCCGGTGCCCGGGCCGCCGGTAATCAGCAAAAGACCGGATGTGGCCGCCTCCTGCAGGGCAAGCTCCTGCTGGGCGGAGTATTCCAAGGCGCTGCCTTGGGCCGCGGCCCGCAATTTTTTAGCGAAAAATGCCGGGGTGGGATATCGGGCTGCACCGTGGGCCAGCAGCCGCCGGGCACAGTAGGTCTCCGCCCGGTAAAGGGCAGGCAGATAGAGAATATCGATGCCTGCCAGGTGATCCTGCGCTAATTGACCCGCTTTTAGCAGCCGCTGGGCGCTCTGGGTCACGGTGTCGCTGTCCACATCCAGCAGCTGGGCGGTGGCGGCGATGAGCTTATCGGCAGGCAAAAAGCTATGGCCGGCGGTGAGATTATACCGCAGTTCAAAAAGAATGCCGGCCTCCACCCGCCGGGGGTCTTCTGCGGAAACGCCCAGATCAATGGCAAACCGATCCACCGCGGCAAAGGGAGCTTCCAGCTCCTCGTCCATCAGCAGGTACGGATCGTCGTACAGTAGATCAATGGCGCTTTCGCCGTAGCGCTTGTAGGTTTTCATCGCCAAATCTGCAGGTAGATGGTGGAGGGTGAAGAATTCCATTAAGTGGCGCATACCCACCTGCAGGCGGAAGGCCTCGCCGATTTGCTGGGCCATGCGGTCGGAGATACCGCTGACTTCCGAGAGCCGTTCCGGCTCCCGTTCCATGACCACCAGAGTTTGATCGCCGAATTTGCTGACGATTCGGGCGGCCAGCCGGGGGCCGATGCCCTTGATGATCCGGCTGGAAAGATAGGTGACGATGTCCACGGCAGTCTGGGGCATCAGCCGTTCCAGAAATTCCGCCTCGAACTGACGGCCATAGCTGGCGTGGCTGCTCCATTTGCCGGTAACCATCAGCCGTTCGCCCACGGCCGGCAGGGGAATGGTGCCCACCACCGTTATGTTCTCGCCGCTTTCTACCTGCAGGCGCAGCACGGCATAGCCGTTGTCGTAATTCTGAAAGACAACGGCGCTGACAGTGCCCTGTAAAATTTCCAATTCCTGCTGACTCACGGCGGATTCTCCTGTAGTAAATAGTATTACTATCAGTTTACAATATTTTCGGGCAATTGAAAAGAGGTTTTGTAAAAACTTTGTAAAATTCCGGTGCGCAGTGCCCTTTGGGATATTGCATATTCTGGAAAATCTGGTATAATAATAAAAATTATAGTGGGGGTATGCGTATATGAAGGATTTGCACCTTTTGGCCTGGCTGACCCAGCTGGGATTGAGTACTGCCGTACCCCTGGCGGGGTTTGTGCTGCTGGCTGTGTGGCTGCGGAATCGCTTCGGTTTAGGCCTGTGGGTTTTGTTCGTGGGCATTGGTTTGGGATTACTGTTTGCCATTGACGGATTTTGCCGCAGCCTGAAGGCGCTGGCCCAAATGAGTAAGGACCAAGGAAAAAAGCCCCCAGTCTCCTATGGGGAACACGATTGAGGTTATTGCAAATGGATATCAGAAAATTCGTTCTCCGGCAGACGGGAATTGTCGCGCTGGGGGAATTGATCGGTACGGCGGCGATGATCGGCATTTTTGCCCTGCTGGGCAAGTATGACACCGGCGTTCTGCTGGGTGGCGTTGTGGGCGCGTTGGCGGCCACAGGCAATTTTTTGGCTATGGCCATCGGTGTCAACGCCGCTGCCGATAAAGCGGAAAAACAGAATGTAGCGGGTGGACAGGCTACTGTCAAAGGCTCGTATGTTCTGCGTATGGTGGCGCTGTTTGGTGTACTGTTTGCTTTTGCCAAAAGCGGACTGTGCAATCCCATCGCATTGGTAGTGCCACTGGTGTTTGTGCGGTTTACCCTGACCGCAGCGGAATTTTTCAGAAGAAAGCCGGGTGATAAAGCAGTATGAATGTCAGTGTAGACGGCGCATTTGTCTATTTTACCCTTCCCATATTCGGCGGGATTCCCATCACCCAGACGGCGGTGTCCTCTTTTGTGGTGACGGCGCTGCTGGTGATCGCCTGCATACGGCTGGGGAAAAACCTGCAAAAGCGCCCCTCGGGAACACAGGTGCTGGTGGAAAAGGGCGTGAGTATGATCTATAACCTCACCGTCAGCGCCATGGGAGAGCATAATGCCCATTGGGCACCCTTTATGGGTACGCTTTTCCTAAGCAGTATTTTCGGAAGCCTGATCGGTATGACAGGTTTCCTCCGGTCAGTGACGGCGGATTTGAGCTGTACCCTTACTTGGTCTCTGATGGTTACGGCGCTGATCTGGTACCACAACATCAAAAATAACGGCTTTTTCGGCTGGCTCAAGGGCTTTACCGAGCCTATCGTGGTGATGACACCGATGAATATCGTGTCGGAAATCGCCCAGCCGGTGAGCATGGCCTTCCGTCATTTCGGCAATGTAGCCGGCGGCGGTGTGATTACCTCTATTATCTATACGGCGTTTTCTTTGGTGTCGGCATTGGTGCTGAACGCTATCGCATCTGCCGGCTGGCTGATGGGCGCAGCGCTGATGGCAGCAGGCGTGGGTCTGTGGCTGCTGGGCAGCAAAAAGAAAAAGCTGATTGTAAAAATTCTGGCTGCCGTATCCTTTGTGCTTGGCTTGTTCGGTTTGCTGCAGGCGGCCGGTATCCTCTCCGGAGTCCCGGTGCTGGCGTTGGGCGTTCCGGCTTTGCTGAGTGTGTATTTTGATGTGTTTTCCGGCTTTGTTCAGGCGTTGGTATTTACCCTGCTGAGTATGGTCTATATCGCAGGTGCCTGCCCGCCAAAGCAGGAGCAATAAATTTATAAATAACTTTTAGGAGGAACTATATTATGGAATTCAATGCTTATTTTCTGAAGGCTATGTGCGCTATCGGCGCAGGTCTGTGTATGGGTATCGGCGCTATCGGCCCGGCTATCGGTGAAGGTAATGCGGTGTCCCACGCCCTGGAGGGCATGGCCCGTCAGCCCGAGACTGCCGACAACCTGCGTACCAATATGATCCTGGGCTGCGCTATCACTGAGACCACCGGTATTTACGCGTTGCTGATCTCCTTCCTGATCCTGTTTGCTACCAACGTATAATTTTCTGTCTGCAATCCGGATAGAAAGGAGCAAAGGACTGTGTTTGAGAGCTTTATCGGTATCAATATCTGGACGGCGCTGTTTATCCTGCTGAATTTTCTGCTGCTGTTCTTCGTGGCCAAGAAGTTTCTTTTTGTGCCGGTGAAGAATATGATTGACAGTCGCCAGAAAGAGATCGATACCATGTATGCAGAGGCAGATGCGGCCAAGGAAAACGCGCTGGCTCTGGAAATGGAATATAAAGACCGTCTTGCGGATGCCCAGGAAACCGGCGAAACACTGGTAAAAGAGGCGATGCTCCGGGGCAAGAACCGGGAGGAGGAGATCCTCCGGCAGGCAAACCTGGAGGCAGATGCCATCCGGGAAAAGGCCTCCGCGGACATCGCCCGGGAGAAGAAAAAGGCTCTGAATGATGCCAAGGATGAAATTTCCTCTCTTGCTATGGAAATCGCCGGCAAGGTGGTGGGCGCAACCCTGGATGCGGATCGCCAAAAGCAGCTGGTGGACAAGTTCCTGGAAGAATTGGGTGAGCAGGCATGAACGGAACGGTTTATGGGCAGAGCCTTTATCTGCTGGCCAAGGAAGAGGGCTTGGAAGAAGGGATTCTCCAGCAGATGAAGGTGCTGGCGGAATGTTTTGAGGAGCAGCCGGATTATCTGAAGCTGCTGGCCTCCCACGATCTTCCCAAGCAGGAGCGGCTTGACATTCTGGACCGGGATTTTGGCGGAAAGATTCACGGCTATGTACTGAATTTTTTGAAGCTTTGACCGAAAAGGGCTATATCCGCCAGTTTCCTGATTGCTGCAAGGCCTATACTGCGGAGTATAACAGGGATAAAGGTATTCTGGAGGTGCGGGCGGTGTCTGCTGTGGCGCTGACCGATGCCCAAAAGGCAAAGTTAAAGGATAAGCTGACAACTATGACCGGCAAGACTGTGGAGCTGATGTGCAGGGTGGATGCTGCCGTTTTGGGCGGTGTCCGGCTGCAATTTGACGGCCAGCAGGTGGACGGTACGGTGCGCAGCTATCTGCAAGAAATTGAAAAAACTTTAAAAAATACCGTACTTTAGTTGGAAAGTAGGTAAACTATGGAATTAAGACCGGAAGAAATTACGAAAATTATCCGTAGTCAAATTAAGAACTACGAAAACAAATTACAGACCAGTGAGGTTGGCACTGTGATCCTCACCGGCGACGACATTGCCAAGGTGTCCGGACTGGACAAGTGTATGGCGGGCGAATTGGTGGAATTCCCCACCGGCGCCTACGGCATGGCTCAGAATCTGGAGGAGGATACCGTCTCCGTTGTGGTTTTGGGTGATGACAACGGCATCAAAGAGGGCGATACCGTCAAGCGCACCGGCAAGGTGGTGTCTGTGCCTGTGGGCGCAGGGCTGATCGGCCGCGTGGTCAACGCGTTGGGCGAGCCTATTGATGGCAAGGGCCCCATTGAAGCGGAGAGCTACCGCCCCATCGAGTGCCCGGCGCCGGGTATTATAGACAGAGAGCCGGTCTCTGTGCCTTTGCAGACCGGCATCAAGGCCATCGACTCTATGATCCCCATCGGCCGGGGTCAGCGTGAGCTGATTATCGGTGACCGGCAGACCGGTAAGACCACCATTGCCACCGACACGATCCTCAATCAGAAGGGTAAGAATGTGATCTGCATCTATGTGGCCATCGGCCAGAAGCGGTCTACCGTTGCTCAGATCGTGAATTCTTTGACCTTGGGCGGCGCGATGGACTATACCATCGTGGTCTCCGCTACTGCCTCCGAGCTTGCGCCCATGCAGTACATTGCCCCTTACACCGGCTGCAGTATGGGTGAGCATTTTATGCATCAGGGTAAGGATGTGCTGGTAATTTATGACGACCTCAGTAAGCACGCGGTGGCCTACCGGGCCATCTCCCTGCTGATCCGCCGTCCCCCCGGACGGGAGGCCTATCCCGGCGACGTGTTCTATCTCCATTCCCGGCTTTTGGAGCGGGCGGCCCATATGTCTAAGGCAAACGGCGGCGGCAGCCTGACGGCGCTGCCCATTATCGAAACCCAGGCAGGCGATGTGTCTGCTTATATCCCCACCAATGTGATCTCCATTACCGACGGCCAGATCTTTTTGGAGTCGGAGCTGTTCAATGCCGGCGTAATGCCTGCGGTGAACCCGGGCATTTCCGTGTCCCGTGTGGGCGGCGCTGCCCAGATCAAGGCTATGAAGCAGGTGGCAGGCTCGCTGAAACTGCTGTACTCCCAGTACCGGGAGCTGCAGAGCTTTGCGCAGTTTGGCTCTGATCTGGACGCGGATACCAAGGCAAGACTGGCTTTGGGCGAGCGGATCGTGGCGGTACTGAAGCAGAAGAACAATGCCCCTGTGGAGGTTGCCCATCAGGTATGCATCCTCTATGCGGTGGTAAACGGCTATCTGGCAGGTATTTCTGTGACCCAGGTGCCGGAATTTGAGCGCCGGCTGCAGGAATTGATGGATACCCGGTATGAAAGCGCGCTGACTGCGATTCGCGCCACCGGCAAGCTGGATGCAGAGACCGAGTCTCAGCTGAAGGAAGCCATCGCTGCGCTGCTGACGGAAATGGGTGGCTGATATGGCAGGGGTCTCTACCAAGGAAATCAAGACCCGGATCCGCAGTATGGAATCCACCCGGCAGATCACCAGGGCTATGGAAATGGTGGCATCTGCCAAGCTGCGCAAGGCCCAGCAGCAGGCAACGGATTGCCGCCCGTATTTTGAAACCCTGTATAAGGTCATCTGGGATATTGTGGGCAGCGATGCCCAGCTGGATTCTCCCTATCTCACCGGCAAGCCCGGGAAGAAGGCGGCATTCGTGGTGATCTCCGGCGACCGGGGATTGGCCGGCGGCTATAACAGTAACGTTATGAAATTGTTCACTGCCCAGGCGGAGGGGCTGGACCCTGTGGTGCTGCCTATGGGCAGAAAGGGCGCGGACTATTGCAAGACCCACGGTGTGGCTTCCCTGACGGAGAATTACACCTGGGCAGAGGGTGTGTCCATCGGTGACTGTTTTTCTGTGGCAAAGCGCCTGTGCAAAGGCTTTTTAGCGGGGGAATTCCACAGGGTTTATGTGGTGTATACCCAGTTTCGGTCGGTGCTCTCCCAAGAGCCCCAATGTCTGCAGCTGCTGCCTTTGCAGAAAGGGCAGGCTATGCAGGGGGAAAGTCGGCAGATCACCTATGAGCCGGACAGTGTAACGGTGTTTGAAACCATCGTACCGGAGTATTTGGGCGGCGTGCTGTACGGCGCGCTGTGCCAGAGTCGCGCTTCTGAGCAGGCGGCTCGGCGTACCGCTATGGACGCGGCCACCCAAAATGCCCAAGAGATGATCGACGGCCTGAGCCTCCAGTTCAACCGGGCGCGGCAGGCTGCCATCACCCAGGAGATCACGGAGATCGTGGCAGGCTCCCAATAATGTAAGGAGTGGAATACTATGACAAATCAAATAGGAACAGTGGTGCAGGTCATGGGCCCTGTTCTGGATATACGCTTCCCGGAAGATAGCTTGCCGGAATTGCTGCAGGCAATCTCTGTAAAAAACGGCGAAGAGACGATCATCGCCGAGGTGGCCCAGCACATTGGTGACAATGTGGCGCGCTGCATCGCTATGAGCTCCACCGACGGCCTTGCCCGCGGCGCGGAAGCGGTGAATACCGGCGCGGCTATCACAGTGCCTGTGGGCGAAGAATGCCTGGGCCGGGTGTTTAATCTGCTGGGTCAGCCCATTGACGGCGGCGAGCAGATCAAAGCCCCGGAGCGCTGGCCTATTCACCGGGCAGCCCCTGCTTATGAGGAGCAGGAGACCTCTACCGAAATTTTGGAGACCGGTATCAAGGTCATCGACCTGATCTGTCCCTATGCAAAGGGCGGTAAGATCGGTCTGTTCGGCGGCGCAGGCGTTGGCAAGACCGTTCTCATTCAGGAGCTGATCTATAATATCGCCACCGAGCATAACGGCTATTCCGTGTTCACCGGCGTTGGCGAGCGTACCCGTGAGGGTAACGATCTGTATCTGGAAATGACCGAGTCCGGCGTTATCAAAAAGACCGCCATGGTCTTCGGTCAGATGAACGAGCCTCCCGGAGCAAGAATGCGGGTAGGCCTTTCCGGCCTTACCA
The DNA here is from genome assembly GCA_017502265.1 of Oscillospiraceae bacterium. Classification (GTDB taxonomy): domain Bacteria; phylum Bacillota; class Clostridia; order Oscillospirales; family Oscillospiraceae; genus Faecousia. The sequence continues at coordinate 21,553 of JAFVVI010000030.1, read as the reverse complement.
TGGCCGAGTACTTCCGGGATGTGAAGCATCAGGATGTGCTGCTGTTTATCGATAATATCTTCCGCTTTACCCAGGCAGGCTCGGAAGTTTCCGCTCTGCTGGGCCGTATGCCCTCTGCTGTTGGTTATCAGCCTACGCTGGCCACAGAAATGGGCGCGCTGCAGGAGCGGATCACCTCTACCAAGAACGGCTCTATCACCTCCGTGCAGGCAGTTTATGTGCCGGCGGACGACTACACAGACCCGGCGCCTGCCACCACCTTTGCCCATCTGGACGCAACTACCGCGTTGGACAGAGGCATTGCCTCGTTGGGTATTTACCCGGCAGTTGATCCGCTGAATTCTACCTCCCGGATCTTGACCCCCGAGGTGGTGGGCAGCGAGCATTACGAGGTGGCCCGGGGCGTGCAGCGGATCTTGCAGCGGTATAAGGAGCTGCAGGATATCATCGCCATTATGGGTATGGACGAGCTGAGCGAAGAGGATAAGCTGACGGTCAGCCGGGCCAGAAAGGTCCAGCGTTTCCTGTCTCAGCCTTTCTCTGTGGCGGAGCAGTTTACCGGCTACGAAGGCAAATATGTGCCGCTGAAGGAAACCGTCCGCGGCTTCAAAGAAATCATCGAGGGCAAGCACGATGCAGTCCCCGAGTCCTGCTTCCTCTATGCCGGCACCATTGATGATGTGGTGGCCAAGTGGAAGGGGCAGGGGGTATGAACAGTTTTACTTTAAAGATCGTGACCCCTGACGGCCTTATTTTTGACGGACAGGCAGAGGAACTGGTGGTCCGCACCGTTGCCGGCGATATGGGCATTCTTGCCGGGCACGCAGATTGCGTTGCCCCCCTGGGAATGGGCCTTGCCACGGTGATGGTGGACGGGGAAAAGCGCTACGGCGCCTGCATCGGCGGTATGGTATCTGTACTGAACGGACAGGTAAAACTGGTGCCGACTACCTTTGAATGGTCGGATAAGATCGATGTTGCCCGGGCTGTGGCCTCCGAGGAGCGGGCCAAGTCGGTGTTGGCGGATAAATCCTCCAGCGATACGGATCTGCGTCTGGCAGAGTCCCGGCTGAAACGGGCATTGATCCGCCAGCGGGTACACGGTTACAAATGAAAAAAACGCCCACCATTTTAGCCAAAAATGGTGGGCGTTTTTTGGTGATGTTTTTCCCCTAAAAAGGTTGACAAATCGGGCAAATGGAGTATGATACGGGTGAATGTACCGTACGGCTAAGAACCTGTTGTCATTGCGAACCAGCCCGCAGGCTGGTGTGGCAATCTCCTACAATAAGATGGGGATTCCCACGCCAGTGTGCGCACTGGCTCGGAATGACCGAGAGATGATGGGGATTCCCACGGGCGCAAACGCCCTCGAAATGACCATAAGAGAGGTTATTGTTATGGACGCAATCGAAAAACGGCCGCTGATGTTTACCAATAAAGCCTTGGTGACTATGACGATTCCAATTATTTTGGATGCGCTGCTTGCCATTGTGGCGGGTATGGTGGACTCGGCGATGGTCTCCTCTGCCGGTGAGGCAGCGGTGAGTGCTGTGTCCCTGGTGGATTCGGTAAATCTTCTGTTTATCTCTGCCTTTTCCGGCATGGCGGTGGGCGGCAGCGTGGTCACCTCTCAGTATGTGGGTAAGCGGGATTATCGCCATGCCAGCGTTAGCGCAAACCAGCTGCTTTATCTTTCCACCGCTGTGGCGTTGGTGTTTATGACGCTGCTTTTGTGCGCCCGGGAAGGGGTGCTTCGACTTGTATACGGAAATATCGATGCGGATGTATTCCAAAATGCCAGCACCTACTTTTTGTTTACATTGCTGGGCTATCCTTTTTTTGCAATGGGCGCATCCAGCGCGGCCGTCCTTCGCTCTATGGGCAAAAACCGCCAGGCGGTGACCATCACGGTGCTTTACAATATTCTCAATGTGATCGGCAATGCGGTTTTGATCTACGGTTTTCACCTGGGCGTGGCCGGCGCGGCGATCTCTACCACCGTCAGCCGGATGGTGTACGCGGCTGTGGGTATGTGGCTGGCTCACAACAAGGCGCTGCCGGCGCATTTTGAAGGGCTTTTGAAATTCCGGCTGGATATGGATGTGATCCGCCGTGTGTTTAAGACCGGCGTTACCAACGGTATGGAAGGCTCGATGTTCCACATCGGTAAGATTTTGCTCTCCAGCCTGGTGGCATCCTTCGGTACAGTGACGATTGCGGCAAACTCCGTTGCAAATACGCTGAACAATGTGGGCTGGGTCATCGTAGGCGGCTTTGGTACGGTGTTGCTGCCGGTGGTGGGCCAGTGCATCGGCGCAGGAGAGGAGGCCCAGGCCAAAACCAACGCCAAAAAGCTTTTTACCGCGGCGACTGTGGCGACATATCTTCTGTTTGGAGGCGTATTCCTGCTGCGGCATCAGCTGGTGCGGTTGTTTGATTTTAATCAGGAGGCATTGCAGGTCTGCGCATATTATACCGGTGTATATGCGGTGCTTTCCATGGGATCTGTGTATTCCTTTTCGTTTGTGCCTATACAAGCGTTCCGCGCCGCCGGTGATATTCGCTATACCACAGTTCTTGGCCTTGCCAGCATGTTCGGCTTCCGGGTGGCGCTGAGCTATATTCTGAATGCCATTTTCCCCCAGTTGGGTCTGATGAGCGTGTGTATCGGCATGTGGGCGGATTGGATGTTCCGCTCTGTGATGAATGTGATCCATTTCCTCAGCGGCAAATGGGTGCGCAAGCGGCTGGTGTAAAAACACATTCTGCAAAAATGCAAATAAAAAGACCAGGCGTTGCAACACGCCTGGTCTTTGTTTGTTGTATTAGCCCTTGCGGAGGATCGCCAGGTTCTGCTGAACCCAATGATCGTCGGTATTGCGGGGCAGGGGGTAGGTGGTACGCATAGCCAGCAGGAAATGCCAGACCTCGTAACCGCCACGGGGAATGTCGCTCTGAGTGGGCAGGTATGCGTAGCAGCCGTGGGTGTTGCACAGGTTCAGGGTGTAGGGATAGGGACTGCCCTTACGGATACGCAGACCGATCTCGCAGAAAACCTCAAAGGGAGCGGGGAGAATGGCCACAGGTCCGATGGTCACGATGCTCTGCTCGAAGGTGAAGTGGGTCTTCATGGGGTTGCCGGAGGTGTACTCGTTCAGAACGTTGGTCCAGTGGATGTAGTCATTGACATCGAACAGACGGTCCTCAGCATAGATTTGCTCCAAAGTGCCCAGCTTGGCCAGCTCTTCTTCTGCCTTTTCCTTGGAAGCCAGGGGATCAAAGGGAATGGAGATGGTATCGTGCAGCACCTTGACGGGGAACTGACGCCACTCCTTGATATTCTTCCAGGCGCGGACAGCGTCCATACCGGCTTGGCCGCCGATGCGGATAGCAGCCTTGTAGTTCTGGGTGGTCTTGCCGTTGGGGCAATTGGGACCCAGGTCGCCCTCAAAGCCCTGGAAGAAGGCGGAGATACCGCCGGTCTCCACATCCAGCATATCGGTCATAACACCGTACCAGTCACGGGTGATCTCGGGGTTACGGCCGGAGGCAGTGCCGTGGCAGCCGAAGTGGATGAAGTTGGCGATGATTTTGCCCTCTTCGTCCTTGAAGGACAGGACGGTCATCTTGGGGTCACGGGGGCCCCAGGGGTTCTGGCCCAGAATGATCTCGCCTTCCTCGGTCAGTTCGCGGCGGTTCATATTCACATTACTGTCGGTTTCGCCGATGCCCATCAAGGCAGGACGGCAGGTGGCGGCAGCTTCTGCGGAAGCCTTTACAACAGCGGGGAACAGGATGTTCTCGATGTAATCGATCTCCACCTCGCCCCAGCCGGACTTCAGGCTGCAGTTGGGAGCGGAGTGAGTGTGGGTGACATTGATGATGACATTTTCGGGTGCAACACCGGCTGCGTCACCAGCCAGCTTCCGCAGACGGACGGCAAATTCCGGGTTAAGGGAAGCAATATCACAGGTGATCAGCAGGGCGCTTTCTACATTGGAAACCACCTTGATAGCGGTTGCTGCAATGGGATCGCCAACAGACTCAGCGGGTCTGGCAGGCGCGTAGCCATAAAGCTTGGTGCCAAGGGGGGGTGTGATGTCGGCTTTGCCGGCGCCGCACTTGAATTCATAATTTTCAGACATTTTTATTACCTCCTGAAATGGTGTTCCGAATTTGTGCTATCATAAGCATAGCACATTTGTCTGCCAAAGTACAGAACTAAATACAAAAAAATACAGAGAAAATGCGAAAATTTTACAGCAATTGCACGGGCACCGGGGCGCGCAGCGCCATCGAGTCCGGGGTTACGGTGCAATCCATGGCCAAAATCTGCACACCGGCCCGGTCTGCATCCCGAAGCGCCTGCCCGAATGCCGGGTCGGTGGCATCGTTGGGGTGCAAATGTTTTACATCAGACATTTGAATGACGAAGAGAACATACGCCCCGTAGCCTGCTTGGGCAAGCTTTGTCAGCTCCTGCAAATGCTTGGTGCCCCGAGTGGTGGGGGCATCGGGAAAGGCGCATATGCCATCGGTTTCCAAAGTTACGCCCTTAACCTCTAAAAAGCAGGGGACACCGTCCTTGGTAAAGGAGAAGTCAAAACGGGAATCTCCGCAGCGGCTCTCCGGCTTTAAATTTTCAATTTTACCCAGACCGCCGGCGGCCAGCCATTCCTTAACAGCGGCGTTGGGGGCTTGGGAGTCCATATTGATCAGACGGTGGCCCTTTTGCACGGCGATCAGATCGTAAAGGGTTTTCCGGGCGGGATTAGAAGATCTTTCACACCAGACCTGCACGCCGGGGGGCAGCAATTCTCTACACCTGCCGGTGTTCTTTACATGGCAGATCTGGGCTTGGCCATCGATTTCAATATGCGCGATAAAGCGGTTGGGCCGGGACAGGAATCTGCCCGGTACAATATTCTGATAGTGCATAGGCATCCTCCCTAGAGTATAGCATAGCAGAAATTTGCGGATTTGCAAGGGGGAAGACACTTTTCTGCGGCACTATCCCGCCCACAAAAACGGGCAGCTGAACATCAGCGAATTGGCGAGAGTGTGCGACATTAGCCGTACTACCGTTTACAAATACATTGGACTTTTAGAAAGGTAAAAGGGCGGGAGTAATCCCGCCCTTTTTGTAGCAATTATTATGCCGGTGTGACAGTCCCGCTAATGCTTACAACTTTCCATGTTGAATTGATAAGAGCATTTCGCGTAACAAGTTTATATGCAAGTTTGAATATATCTGTATTTTTCCCATTTCCTGCAATATCAGTCTCGACAGTTATGGTCATTTCAAATGGGTTATCTTTAGAATTTAGCGCATTTTCATATGCATGGTAATCGTCATATGTTCCTGAAATTTCAATTACAACGACAACATCATTGTAATTGAAATTAGTAGAAACGCCTTTTGTAGAAACAATGCTCAAAATTTCCGGATACCAAGGCCCTGTATATCCGGGAATAGGATTCATAAAACGAACGCCTTCTCCGCTTGCGCTACATGATACATCAACTTGCAGATACTTTTGATAGTTGTCTAATGTCAATTCTATTTCTGCTGATGTACTTCCTTTTGAAGCTGAACCGCAAGCACACAGGGACAGGCACATCACAAGTGCCAAGATCAGGGATAATGCTTTTTTCATAGTGCGTTCCTTCTTTCTGTAAAATAAAAAGTGCGTAGCCGAAACTGCGCACTGAAAAACACAGCCCCGATTGCTGCGACACAACTTTTCTACACCCAAAATGGCATACGAAAAACGGGCATGTGCTTTTACCAAAAGGTAAAGAGAACACGCCATTCCGGGTATAAGTATAAAGTTGTGTCGCAAGGTTATGATACCATACCTGTCTCGAAAATTCAATAGAATTTAGGAAACTATGCTTTTTCTTTCCTTTTGGTATGTTATACTAACAGAAAACCGCAAAGGATGGGGCATTACAGAACGTCCGCAAAACGAATTACTCGACCATATAAACAGACCGCATGCCTTTGGAGCCGTTAATTATAAAAGTGGAGACTAATGGACTCGACTTTGCATTTTCTCCCGATGGCAGAAAATTAAGGTAGTGACCAGTGTTTGCACTGGTCACAGCAACAGTCCTGTTGCGGTGCCCGGTGTGCGCCTTGCCGACGGTGCGGCTGCGTTGCACACCGACCGCGGCCACTCGCTCTGCTCCCTTCATCTGCCACCGGCAGCGGTCGCATCGCTCCCCACCGGACACTTGCCAAGAGCCGCCTTTCGAGTCCATTCGCCTAAATACCAATACCAAATAAAGCACCCCATCCGGTTGGATGGGGTGCTTTATTTGGTGGAGACTAATGGACTCGAACCATCGACCTCCTGCGTGTGAAGCAGGCGCTCTAACCAGCTGAGCTAAGCCTCCGTGTGGAACGGAATTGATTATACCACATATTACGGAAAAGTCAACACCTTTCTTGTGAAAGGGAAAGGGGCGCATAGGGTGTGGTGGCTGCATTCTGGAGGATCTTGTGAAAATGGGAACACAGGAAGAATGTGAATAAAATGTGAACAGACAAGGAGAAAAGTTGTAAAGATATACAGGAACGGAGAAAAATGGAGCGCTTTTTATATATAAAAGTAGAAAAGTACTTTGCGTAAGCTTGCAAAAAGGTTGGGAAGATTTCTAATGAAAACCGTGATACACTGATAGAGCCAAAAGTAGAAAACCGAAAAACCAGCGAAGCAATCGGGCAACCAGACCTGTCCGATGCTTCGCTTGTTTTATTGGAAGGAGGGATTTATGGCCAGGAAAAAGATTTCTCCCGAACGGGTCTTGCAGGAATTGGCGGCCATTGCCTTTGCCCGGGTGCCGGACTATATGGACAGCGACGGGACGCTGAAGTTGGGCTTAAAGCCCTTGCAGGGCGCGGCCATCGCATCCATCGAAAAGGGAAGCGCCGGCGTAAAGGTAAAATTCTATGATAAAATGAAGGCTCTGGAGCTGCTGGGCAAGCATTTCGGTTTGTCCGAGATGTGCAGAAAGCTTGCGGCGCCGCTGTGGATGGCATTGCAGGACCGGAAACCCTGTCCAAGACAGTAACTTTGTCTGCATATAAAAATTATACACATGCTGCTGTAGAGCCTGTGCAGAAGCGGTTGTATGCACTGGGTTATACCCAAGTGGGCGATGCCGACGGCGTTGCCGGGGTTATGTTCTCTGCGGCCGTGCAGGCGTTCCAACGGGACAACAGGTGCTGGGTAGACGGTGAAATTACCGCCGGCCATAAGACCTGGCAGAAGCTGCTGGGTATGGAACAGGAGGCGAAGGGCCAATGAGCGATGCAATTGTTGTGGCGTTGATTTCCGGCGTGCTGTCGCTGACCGGGGTAGTGATTTCCAATTTTGCCACTGTCCGGAAGACCGCGGCCAGCATCCAGACCTCCCAGGCGGTGACCGACACCAAAATCGATGCCCTGACCCGGGAAGTTCGGGAGCACAATGGATTTGCCCGGCGGATGCCTGTGGTGGAGGAGCAGATCAAGGTGATCAACCACAGACTCACAGACCTGGAAAGGGGGGGCGTGATGGCAATGAAAGAGATTGCAAAGAAAATTGCGGAACTGCTGAAGGTAAAGACCATCGTTACCTTTTTGGTGGTGAGCGTATTTGTGATTCTGGCCCTGCGGGGGCAGATACAGGCGGATAATGTCATGATTATCGTATCCATGGTGGTATCTTTTTATTTCGGCACCCAGCATGAGCGGGCCGGCGCTGCCGGCCTATGAGCCTACACCCCGTCGCATTTCGCGCCGGGGTGTTTTTTGCTTGTGAGGGTATCAGAGAAAAAAGTAAAAAACGATAAAACTTGACCGTTTGGTTTTTCTGTGCTATAATTCGTTAGAGTGTTTACATTTTTCCCGGTAGGGAGGTGTGCTTGTGCGATTAAATCGTTCCACCCCGGTGTGTGAGTGGATGAATCAATTTTTATATTCTCCGGTGTATTTTATCTGCCTGGGGATGCTGACCTTGTTTTGCAATGTGCTGGGTTGGGAAGCGTATGTCTATCCGGTTATTATTCTGACGGGTATCTACATTTGCCTGTTTGCCAGAGATATGTTGCCCATTTTTCCGATCTTTGCCTGTGGCTATATTTCTCCGTCTTTAAGCAATAATCCGGGACTGGAAGAGGATTCTATCTTCTCTCTGTCCGGTGCAGGTATTGTTTTATGGAGTTTGCTGGTGCTGTTGGCAGTCAGTCTGGTTTACCGACTGGTGACAGACCCGGACTTTGGCGGAAAGAAGTTTTTGCATAAAAGGCGTTCGCTGTTGCCCGGCATGCTGGTTTTGGCTATTACCTATGCCATCTCCGGCTTGACCAGCGGCCAGTGGTCGGAGTACGGTCTGCGGAATTTGCTGTTCTCCTTTATTCAGTTAGTGGCGGTTGCCGGTCTTTATTTTCTGCTCAGCGGCGCCGTCAAGTGGGAGCTTGCACCCAGAGAGTATCTGCCCTGGACAGCGATTTGCGTGGGTTACATATTGGTGGCAGAGATGCTGAATATCTATGCTGCCAAAGAGGTAATCGTCAACGGTGCGATCTCCCGGGTGGAAATCGCTACCGGTTGGGGACATTACAATAGCATCGGCGCGCTGTTGACAATTATTATCCCGTTATCCTTCCTGCTGACAGGAAAACGGTATGGTGGTTTTGCCTACCTGTCGGCCCTGCTGTTCTATGTGATTTTGCTGTTTACCTGTTCCAGAGGCTCGATCCTGTTTGGTACGGTGATCTTTACGCTTAGCTACATTCTTTCTCTGGTTCATAGCCGCAATGCCCGCCGGCAGATATGGATGCATATAGGTGTGTTGGCTCTGCTGATATTTGCCGTGGCAAGATGCTGGGAACCGATTCAGCAGCTGTTCAGCGATTTTCAAACTGAAGGCTTGGAGTCTCCGGAGCGTATCACGAACTACCGCGAGGGCATGAAGCAGTTTTTGAAATTCCCTGTGTTTGGCGGATCTTTTTACCCGGTAGATTATTGGCCCTATGCCTGGGCAACGGCGGATACCTTCTCCATGCTGTTCCCGCCCCGGTGGCACAATACTCTGGTGCAGCTTCTGGCCACCGGCGGAGTGGTCTGCCTTGCCGGTTACCTGTTCCACAGGGTACAGACCATCCGTCTGTTTGTGAAGGATTTCTCCACGGAGAAACTCTTTTTAGGATTGTCTGTGCTTGCGCTGCTTTTGACCAGCATTGTGGATTGCCACTTTTTCAATGTAGGTCCTGTGCTGACCTATTCAGCGGTGCTTGCCTTCGCTGAATTTCAGATGAACAAACCGGAAAAGCTACAATAAGACGGTTAACCCCCGGACTCCATTGGAGTCCGGGGGGTTTTGCTTTATGGGGTGAATGTCCAGCCGTGATCGCCGTGGTAGATCATCAGCTTGGTCTGTCCGCCGTCTATGCAGATATCTTCGCCGGTAATAAAACCTGCCTTTTCCGACGCCAGAAACAGTACCATATTGGCGATATCCATAGGGTTGCCCACCCGGCCGGCAGGCTGCTGCACGGCATCCGGGCCTTCGTAAACGGCATATTGGTTATCGATCCAGCCGGGGGATACAGAATTGACCCGCACCCGGCCGGCAAAGCTCACGGCCAATGCGTGGGTCAGCGCCGAGATGCCGCCTTTGGCAGCAGTGTAGCTTTCGCTCTGGGGCTGGCTCATCCGATCCCGGGAGGAGGAGATATTGATGATACTTGCTCCGGGGGCAAAGTGCGCAGAGAAACGTTTTGCAAGATAAAAGGGCGCGGTGACTCCAACGGCCAGTGCCTGCTGAAACTGTTCGTAGGAGCATGCGTCAATGCCAATAAAACGGGGTGGTGCGTTGTTGACCAGTACATCCACCCGGCCAAATTCCCCGATGACACTTTGGGCAAAGGCCTCCAATGTGTCCTTGTTGCCGATGTCGCCAACGAAATGCTCGCCGTCAATGCAGTCGATTACCCGCACATGGGCGCCGTTTTTTGCAAATTCCTCTGCGATACATTTGCCGATCCCGCCGGCGCCGCCGGTGATGACGACTACCTTATCTTGAAATTCCATACCGACCCTCCCTGTAGGTTTGTACCCATTATACAGCAAAATATTGGAAATATCTATGGGAAAGTGAAAAAATAAAGTGTTTTGGGTGGCCAAAACCTTGCGGTTCTGTGTTGACATTTGGCTCGGAATGTGGTATACTCCCACTGTTAAAAATGGCTGTGATGGAGCCAGTATCCTGAGGATCGCATTCCAAGAGAGCTGTCGGCGGTGGGAAGACAGTAATGCCCCTTGCGAGAAGAACACTCCGGAGCCGGCGGAAGAGCCCCCATTTGGGGAGGTAGACCCGCCCGTTATGCTGCGTTAAAGCACAAGAGTGGATCGCTTTGCGATCAATTTGGGTGGTACCGCGGAAGATGCCTTTCGTCCCATATTTGGGCGAACGGTGTCTTTTTTGTTTTTGTATAACCGTAGCCAAACATCACAAGATATTGATTAATGGAGGAATATAGTATGCTGAGAACTCACACTTGTAACGAACTGAACACAGATCATATCGGCCAGACCGTCAAGCTCACCGGCTGGGTCGATACCATCCGTGACCACGGCGGCGTCATTTTTGTGGACCTGCGGGATCACTACGGCATTACCCAGGTGGTCCTGTCCGACGAATCTCTGATGGAAGGCGTGGGCAAAGAAACCGTTATTCTGGCAGAGGGCGAAGTCTGCAAGCGGGACGAAGAGACCGTCAACCCCAAGCTGCAGACCGGTATGATCGAAGTCCGGGTAAGCCGGGTGGAGATCCTGGGACCCAGCCTGCCGGCCCTGCCCTTTGATATCAGCGCTTCCACCCAGACCCGTGAGGATGTGCGTCTGAAGTACCGTTTCCTGGACCTGCGGAACGACAAGATCCACGGCAATATCGTCCTGCGGGCCAAGGTGATCTCTTTCCTGAGAAAGCAGATGGAGGCCCTGGGCTTTATGGAGATCCAGACCCCCATTCTGACCGCATCTTCCCCTGAGGGCGCCCGCGACTATCTGGTGCCCAGCCGGAAGCATAAGGGCAAGTTCTATGCCTTGCCCCAGGCTCCCCAGCAGTTCAAGCAGCTGCTGATGGCCTCCGGCTTTGACCGCTACTTCCAGATTGCCCCCTGCTTCCGTGACGAGGATGCCCGGCAGGACCGTTCTCCCGGCGAGTTCTATCAGCTGGACTTTGAGATGTCCTTTGCTACGCAGGAGGATGTGTTCGAGGTCGCTGAAACCGTTATCTACAACACCTTCAAGGAATTCACCGACAAGGAAGTCTCCAAGCCTCCTTTCCGCCGCATTCCCTTCGCTGAAGCTATGCTGCGCTACGGTACCGACAAGCCCGACCTGCGCAACCCCCTGGAGATCCAGGACCTGACCGAGTACTTCGGCACGCACGAATTTGAGACCATCAATGGCCGCACCATTCCCTTCAAGGGCAAGCAGGTTCGTGGTATCGTTGCCAACTACCTGGCCAAGAAGGACGGCAAGAAGGCCTTTGAAAAGGATATCGACACCTACTCCAGAAGCATCGGTATGCGCTTCGGTGTTGGTTATATCACCCTGGAGGGCGGCGAGTACAAGGGTCCCATCGCCAAGTTCCTGTCTGAAGCCGAGAAGGCCGAGCTGACCGAGCTGGTTGGCATTAAGGACGGCGAGACCTTGTTCTTCATCAGCGATGCTCCTGCAGTGGTGAACCACTTGGCCGGCCAGATGCGTACCTGGATCGCCAAGGAACTGGACCTGATCCGCAAGGACCGCTTCGAGTTCTGCTATATCGTGGACTTCCCCATGTACGAGCGCAACGAAGAGACCAACCAGATCGACTTTACCCACAACCCCTTCTCCATGCCCCAGGGCGGTATGGACGCCCTGCTGAACAAGGATCCGCTGGAGATCTTTGCTTACCAGTACGATATCGTCTGCAACGGCGTGGAGCTGTCCTCCGGCGCTGTGCGTAACCACAACCCCAACATTATGAAGAAGGCCTTTGAGATCGCCGGCTACGGCGAGGAGGATGTGAAGGCCAAGTTCGGCGCTTTGTATACGGCATTCTCCTACGGCGCGCCTCCCCACGCAGGTATGGCCCCCGGTGTTGACCGTATGGTGATGCTGATCGCCGAGGAGGATACCATCCGTGATGTCATCGCATTCCCCCTGAACGGCAATGCCCAGGATGTGATGATGGGCGCCCCCGGCGAGGTCACCGAGCAGCAGCTCCGTGAGGTTCACATCAAGGTCCGGGACTAAGAAAGGAAACCGCTTATGGATAAAGAAGTACTGCGCAGACTGGAAAAGGAAAACCAGCTGCAGCTTACCGACACCCAAAAGGAAACCGTGCTGGCGTTTTTGAACCAGCAGCATAGCCAGCTTGAAAAGCTCAGCGCCATCGATACTGAGAGCGTGGAGCGTATGGTGCATGTGATGCCCATCAATACCGTAGTCCGTGAGGATGTAGCTATGCAGAAGTTCTCCCGTGAGGACCTGCAGAAGGGCGCTCCCGAGACCATGGACGGCTATTGGCAAGTTCCCCGTGTGGTGGAGTAAGGAGTTTTATATGAAACTGATGATTAACGAAGGTAGCGCCGGCGAAAAGCGCGTGGCGCTGGACGATCTGATTTTGACGAAAGATTTGCCCACCACCGCCGGCTCCAAGATGCTGGACGGCTATGTGAGCCTGTTCGAGGCTGAGGTGGCAACCCGGCTGCAGAAGGCCGGTTATACCATTGGCGGCAAGGCTAATGTGGGCGAGTTTGCCATTGACCTGCTGGGCGAGACCTCTTATTTTGGCGCCTGCGCCAAGGAAGACGGTACTCTGGTGTATGCCGCCAACGAGCTGCTGGAAAAGGGCGAAGTCTGCGCCGCTTTGCAGATGGATGTAAACGGTGCGCCCAGACGGGCTGCCGCCCTGGCTGGCCAGTACTATGTCAAGCCCACCTACGGCACCGTGTCCCGCTTCGGCACCATCCCCGTAGCCTGCTCCGGCGAGACCGTGGGCGTTGCTGCCACTACTGCTGAGACCTGCCGGCAGGTGCTTGCCGCCGTGGCGGGCTATGACGAAAAGGACGGCACCAGCCTGCCCCAGAGTATGTACACCCAGCCCAAGGACATCAAAAAGGTGGCGATCCTTGCCGATATTACCGCAGCAGCCGATGCCGATACCCAGGCAAAGGTGGCCGCTTTCCAGGCTTTCCTGGAGAGCAAGGGCATTGCCTGCGAAAAGGTAGAGGTGGAATGCATGTCTGCCGCAAAGACCGCGTGGAATGCGCTGATGGCCGCCGAGCTGTGCAACAATGTCTCCCGCTATGATGGTGTGAAGTACGGCTACCGTACGCCCAACTACACGAATATCGATGAACTGTACACGGGTAGCCGCACCGAGGCCTTCGGTGATGTGCTCAAGACCATGATCCTCTTCGGCTCTGATGTGCTGTCTACCAACAATTACGAAAAGATGTACGACAAGTCCCTGCGTATCCGCCGTGTGGTGGCAGAAGCCTTTGCGGACCTGTTTACCAAATATGACTGCGTACTGCTCCCGGCCTGCGCAAAGCAGCGCTATACAGTGGAGGATGTAAAGGCTGATCAGTATCTTGCCTGCCAGGAGGCGCTCTTTACCGCCCCTGCATCCATTACCGGCCTGCCTGCCGTGATTGCCGGCGGCGTCCAGCTGGTTGGCCCGGCATTCTCTGAGAGCAGTATGCTGGATGTTGCCCAGTGCTACGGGAAGGAGGGTAAATAATGCAAAAGTATGAAACCGTCATCGGCTTGGAGGTCCATGTGGAAATGGCCACCGAGTCCAAGATCTTCTGCTCCTGCTCCGCAAAATTCGGCGGCGAGCAGAACGAGCATGTTTGCCCCGCCTGCTGCGGTATGCCCGGTATGCTGCCCATCGTCAACAAGCACGCAGTGGATCTGGGTATGACCGCCGGTATGATGCTCAACTGTCATATCAACCGCGTGACCACCTTTGATAAAAAGAGCTATTATTACCCGGACCTGCCTTGCTCCTACCAGACCACCCAGTGGTTTGCCCCCGTCTGCGTCAATGGTACTGTGACCATCCAGACCGCCAACGGTCCTAAGGATATCCGCATCAAGCAGATCCATATGGAGGAGGACGCCGGTAAGCTGGTCCACGATGAATGGACCGATACTTCCTTGGTGGACTTTAACCGTACCAGCGTTCCGCTGATCGAGATCGTCAGCCAGCCGGACCTGTCCAGCGCCGAAGAGGTGGTGGCCTATCTGGAGCGGCTGCGCTCCCTGCTGCGGTTTGCAAAGGTCTCCGGCTGCCGTATGGAGCAGGGCTCTATGCGCTGCGATGTGAATCTGTCTGTCCGTCCTGTGGGCAGCACCAAGCTGGGTGTCCGTACTGAGATGAAGAATATGAACTCTCTGTCCGCCATCGTCCGGGCCATTGAGTACGAAACCGCCCGGCATATCGATTGCATCGAATCCGGCTCCGACGAGCTGGTGCAGGAGACCCGCCGGTGGGACGATATCAAGGGCAAGAGCTACGCTATGCGTACCAAGGAGACCGCCGGCGATTACCGGTATTTCCCTGACCCCAACATTATGCCCATCGTCATTGACGACGAATGGTATGACCGGATCAAGGCCTCTCTGCCGGAGTTCCCCGAGGTCAAGAAGGAGCGCTATGTGAATGAGCTGGGCCTGACCGAATATGATGCAGACCAGCTGATCCAGAGCCGTCAGATGTGCGACTGCTTCGAGGAAGCCACCGCCCAGTGCGGCCGGGCCAAGGAAGTGGCCAACTGGCTGATCTCCGACTGCATGAAGATCCTTAACAAGAAGCAAATGACCGTGGACGCCCTGCCCATCAGCGGCAAGGCCCTGGGTAAGCTGATTGCTTTGGTGGCCGACGGCAAGGTGGGCAGCGCCAACGGCCGGAAGATCCTGGCTGCTATGTTTGAAGAGGATATCGACCCCCTGACCTATGCAGAGCAGAACGGTCTGATTATCTCCAATGATACGGATAATATTAAGGCTGTGGTCAAGGCTGTTGTTGCCGCAGATCCCAAGTCCGTGGAGGACTTCAAGAGCGGCAAGGAAAAGGCGCTGATGGCCCTGTTCGGCAAGTGTATGCGGGAACTGAAGGGCAACTGTGATCCCCAGGTCCTCCGTACTGTGTTGCTGGAGACCATTAACGGCTAATTGTCCCAATGATAAAAGAACCCCCTTTTGCACTTGGTGCAAAAGGGGGTTTTCTTAATAGATACACTCGTTATTGATGTCTTCGTTCACAAAGGTTTCCAATGCCTGCTGATTAAGGCCGAGGGCGCAGCCTACCAACACTTTTATATAGGCCATTTCGTTGGTGGTTTTGCAAATGTGACCTGCGCCGTGTCCCACCGCATCGCCGGTGGATTCATATTTGGCAGCTTCCGGGCTGCAGGGCGCTAAAAATACCGGAATGTCTTTTTCGTTGCAGCGGTCGATCAACTGCAAAATGGAAGCGCTGCTATACTCGCCTGCGCCTTGGCTTCGCTCTACGCACACGGACTGGGAATGGTATGTGCCGTGGACAATGGCGCGGATGCCCTCCAAATGGAAGGCGTTGTAGTCCAGGCCCACATAGGGGACGATCTTCAGCACGCAGGAAGAAAGCTTCTCTATTTTCTGTAGGTACAAATGGTTTGTGCGGAAAGGCAGACCTTCCCAACGGGCATTCTCTGCACTGACAGGCGTCATACCGCGGCTAAAAAAGTCGTCGCTGTAATTTTTACATTGTAGCAGCTGGGCGCCAAAATGGGCGTAGATAATATTGTCGCTATTGCGGTATACGGCATATACATTGGGGGCGATGCCGTTCATGATCAGCTCCACGGCGGCCCGGAAATTTGCGTGGCCGTTGGTGCCCTCCTTGTCCAGAGGCAGCTGGCTGGATACCAGACAAACGGGGATGGGCATGCCGGCTAAGGTGATGGCCAGCAGGGAAGCGGTGTAGGCCAAAGTGTCCGTGCCGTGGAGGATAATAATACCCTTATAATTGGTGTAGTTTACGGCCTTAAGGGCTTCCAGCAGTGTGTTCCATCTTGCGACGGTCATATTCTCACTGAGGGTGTCCAAGGGGATTTCTTTGTCAAAATCCACTTTGCCGCTGAAAGGGGAGTTGCTCTTCTGATAATGGCCGATGATTTTCACATTTTCCGCATTGGAGTACCGCTGCCCTTCATCGTTGGTGGAGGAGCAGATCGTACCGCCGGTGAGAATGACAAGGATCTTCGGCTTGTTGTTTTCGTAGTGATACATAGAGAAAACCTCCAGTGAGGGAATGACAATATCTTAAATGGATTATATCATAGGGCGCGCACCGGCGCAAGATATTGCAAATAACAAAAAAGTAAAATCCCGTTCACTTGCGTGAACGGGATTTTTGGCTCTACTGACCAAAAAAGAACTGAGTAAAAACCGAGGATTTTCTATATAATTTTTAGTCAACAACAGGTTGTATTGATGATAAAAATCTTAAAACTTGATTATTTTCCATTTTAACCCATTTATTAAAATCAATAGTAAGTTTGTCACAATTCAAATATTGTGGATAGTCACAAAAGCACTTGCACGCTTCAGGATTTTTAACAATCTCGAAAAATAATTTATTCCGCTCATTTCTGTGTGTTTCCCTGTCGGTAGCTTTACTCTCTTCATACTTTTTAAGAAGATCTCTATCGGTACATATTTTAAACTCATCTGTCCCCATTTTTATTAATTCATTTGATAAGTATACCTTTATGTTACTACCAAAATCACTAGATATTCTGCTTAATTTGCATTTATTCCAATTATCAGCAGCCCATTTTAAAAAATACAATGATATTGCTTCACACACAATTTCCTCAAACCACGATAAAGTGTAATTCTTATTATCATTTCGTTGCCTAATACAATAATGACATAATTCGTGAGAAAGTTGCAATATAGTTTGTGCCCAATAATTTAATGAAGATTGAGCCAATCTTATCTGTATGGGTATAGCGTTGATAATCAACATTGGACACTCCGCTTCAGGATCGTTGTAAATGAGACATTTCTCTGCATACAGTGTATCTTCACCAAAAATTCTTACATATTCTATCAAAAGAAAATCCAGTAAATCAATAAGGTATTCATAACCTTCAGTTTTACACACAAACCAATTATTGTTAGTATTGACTACTGTGCAAATCAATCAACTCACCGCCTTGGGTTTATCATAGCATAAAAGCGGTAATAAATCAATGCGGAGCATTGTATTTGTGCGAAGCACTACACTGTTTGCCGAAGGCAACATCGTTTTGTGTCCGCAAGCGGAATGATGTTGACCTGCGGTCAAATGATGTTTGCAACTGCGTTGCAAAACGATGTTGTGTCCGAAAAAGAACTGGGCAAAAACCGAGGATTCTCTTACAATTTTATTCTGTTGCGGTTCTAATAAATTCTGCCTGTCGGTTCTTTGTTGAACGAGGCAAGACCTATCACTCTTTCATTTGGTATGGCCGCAAGCTTCCTATATGTTTCCGGAACAAAATGCAATCTTTCGTCCCACTTATTTCTATTCGAGAAAGCATTACCAGCAAACACTGAAATATCCATCAACCCGAAAACTGTACATAGGCGTCCTTTATCCGTGGTTTTCCCACTTTTATTATCGATTATCTGAAACTTCCTTTTTCTACGTACCAACATAGCGAGAGATGGAATATCAACAGGTTTCCCTTGGTATTGAAAACTTGTATTAAATGACGGGTCATAGGCACCCCAGCACCCGTATTCCTGCAACCAAACTTGAGCAATAACATGACAATGTACTATGCCGTTTTCGGTGCGATGTTCAAGCCATACAGGTATTGCGAAAACACCAATTTTTGCAAGAGCATCTGAAAAGATAATTGCACGATTAGCGCAGTTAATCGGCTGCTTGTTCTCAAATCCGTATTCCAAAATTTTGTCGGGTAAAGACGGCCCAAGAGGGCTGTTACCATCGTATATACTGTTATCGGTAATCCATTGCATAATACGATGTACCTTGCTGACAGTGTCGCCATTACCGGCAATATTTCTTAAGTCGTATTTCCAAAAAGCATTTAATTGCTGTTCCTCGTGCGTAAATTGATATTCATTATTCGTCTCACCCATTGTATAATCAGAAAACAAATATATAGAATTAAGAAAACTTTCAGTAATGCTTTTCTCATTTTTGCGCTCTATCTGCAATTCCCGGAATGCCTTCTTTATTTCGTTCAATTTTTTTATTGTTGATCTAATTGACATTTTGTTTGCCTCCATAATAAATTCAAAAGGCACTTTTGAAATTTTACTCTAATAAATAGTATTGTAGTTTCAACACAGTAGTTTAACACACAAATATATAATCACTGCCCTTATACATTTTTATTATATCAAAAAAATTTGTCTTTTCAATAATAACCAAGGACACTTGTGTATAAGTATAGATTAAAATTAAATAAAAAAACACACCGTTTGGTGTGTTTTTGGGCGCCCCCTGTTGGACTCGATATGCATTTGCTCCCGCTGGGAGCAAATTACTGTAGCAACCAGTGTTTGCACTGGTTGCAGGAAGTGTCCACCGGACACTTCCACTGCTATGGGTTCGAGTCCATCTGTGACCTGCAATAAAAAATAACAGATACCCAAATGGGTATCTGTTATTTTTTGGCTCCCCCTGTTGGACTTGAACCAACGACCTGCGGATTAACAGTCCGTCGCTCTACCGACTGAGCTAAGGGGGAATATCTGTCAGTAGTATAATATAAACATATCCAAATGTCAATGCTTTTTTCTTGCATCCGGCAGGGATATTATACTTTGCCCATTTTGATATTTTATATTCGAACAGACATACAAAAAGTCTTGAAATCAAAGGTTTTCGCGATAAATACGAGCAAACCTTTTGTTGACTCTGAATTTGCAGTGACAACAAGCAGAATCAAACCGCTGACCTCTTGAATGCCATGGGAAATTGACTTCAAAATATTCTGTTTATTCTGTCTATTCTGTCCATACTGTCCGTTTATTACCCAAAAAAATTGAACTTTCATCCATCTGGTACATTGTGTCCGTCCTGTTTCGTTATGAATTCGTTACGAAAGTGTTTCGCGGAGACCCAAGTGTTTCGCGGGGTTTCGCGTCTCCAAGAGAAAGGATGAATGATTTGTGGACTATATTTCTGTAAAAGAGGCAGCAAGTAAGTGGGGCGTATCTGAGGTCATCGCTCGCAAATACTGCCGACAAAAGCGCATTCCCGGAGCAAAGCATAACAACGGAACTTGGTTGATTCCAGAAGATGCTGAAAAGCCAAAGCCTATGGTGAGCAAACGCCCTAAAGCGGTGATTTCACCCTTGGCTAAGAAATTGATTCGGCAAAAAACTAAGAAGAACTACCATGGTTTTTATGACTACATACAGATTAATTTCACTTATTCCTCATGTCGAATGGCAAGCAACCGGCTTACCCGGGATCAGGTGGAGTCGATTTTTAGAAAGGGTAAGGTCTGTGAATTGTTTGAACCTACCAAAGTGTCCGATATGGTAGAAGCAATGAATCATTGCGTATGCATCGATTACATTATTGATCATTTGACTGAGCCGCTGTCCCATAAGTTTATTATGCAGCTGCACTATTTGCTGATGTTTGGAACGGTGGATCATAGAAAACGGCAGGTTACACCTGGCGTGTACCGCGAAGCAGGTAGCGTTAGGCGTAATCGTTCGATGCCACCTGCAGAGAAAATTGGAGATATGCTAAAAAAGCTTATCCAGTCGTATGAAAGTAGAAAAGGTAGTGACTTAGAAGAGATTCTCGCTTTCCATGTCCAGTTTGAACAGATTGTTCCTTTTGATGATGGCAACGGACGAGTTGGTCGCTTAATTATGTTTAAGGAATGTGTCCGTCACGGCGTGACACCTTTCATAATTGACGATAAACGCCGCAGTCAATATCTCGATGGCCTCGCAAAATGGGCGACAAATCCTTTGATCTTAGCTAAGGTGGTTGCAGAGGCACAGGGGCGGTTTGCTCGTCAGCTAAGGCGTGAAGACCTAAGAGACGCTCCGCAAGCTAGATTTAGAAATTATGGCAGCAGCGAGGGCGAAAGTGATATAGAGGAGGCGGACGACGATGAAAATGAATGATTTTGTAAAAACGCTGAAGTCAAAACTTACTGTCACACAACCAAGTTTTGGCGATGATGCTGATAGCGTATTGGGTTTTCTTTGTGGTGCATATTACGATCAGAACTGTAATAGCGACACTGAGGAGATTAAGCAAGCCTTTGAGGACCTTTACGAAGCCGTGAATGGCAAAACATTACGAGAGAAAGATGAGGTGATATATGCCGTCTGTTGTTTCTGCCGTGGCCACCAACAAACCGGTTTTGTTGATGGTATCAAGCTCGGCCTATACCTGTCACAAGAATTGAATAACTAAGTATAACAACCAAGGGCAGCCCCAAATAAGGGCTGCCCTATTACTTAAGGTTAATTAGTGAGAAGTGAGAGTGATTTGAACTCGTATATAAATTGCAAATAGCTGTTTAAAAGTATGTGCTTGACAGTGTCTTAATGAAGGGTAGGTTATACTGATGCCTCACGATGCATTTAGTTGGTTTCTTTATCTATATTCCCTTTTACTTGTAACAATTCTCTATTTAGATCGTCAATGTACTCTTTGCATACATCTTTATAGAGTCCTTTATTATAGCCAGAAGCAATAATATATTTTAAGGCTATATCTTCGCATAGAAGCATTTGCAAAAGTCGAGAAAAGACATTTTTAAGTTCGTTCTGACTATTGGCGCTGTTCAAATTTACTACGTATGCCTCAGGGTGTTCCTCATCTAATCCGAAAATCAGAACATCCACATTAGATGAAACAGTTAGTGTGACTTCAATCACTTTTTGACTCATAAATATTCTTCCTTTCGTAAAAAGCTTCTTCTCCGCCTTCCAATGTATGCATACTTTCCGTAGTCCAGCTACGGACATCGCTTGGGTCATCAAGATTGACTAGCATATCATTAAAAGGATTGCCAACATAGGTCGTATAGACACCATTTTCATGTACGCGGAAGATCGATGTATAGGGCAACGTACGTACTGCAATGTTTGCATTGTGCGTGGCTACTACAACAACTTTGTGTCTTCTTGCAAGTGCGGAGATTAACGGACGTATATTCGTATCTATGTAGGAGTTGCCCATACCTAACTCTGGTTCGTCTAGGAAGTATGCATCGGCATCTTTCCCGAGCTTTTGCTGTAGTAACAAAATACCACGTTCACCGTTTGAGGGTTTATACTCTTCGCCAGAGCTAAGTACAATCTGTTTTGAAAGACCTAGAAAAGGTTTTACAGACTTAATGCCTTGATTTTCACAGACTTCTGTAAATTCTTTTAACACGGAAGATAGCTCCATGCTAAAAATCTGCACATATGCTTTGTGCAGGATTTGTTCTAACTCTTTTAGTGCACGTATACCAACCG
>JAFVVI010000004.1 GCA_017502265.1 Oscillospiraceae bacterium | reverse complement strand
GGAGGCCTTGGCGCGGAAACGGCGGCCGGTAGCCTCGGGCAGCTTGATAGATTCGTCGAAGTTCACAGGCTGAGGCAGGATATTCTTTCGCAGCCAAGCCTTGTAGGTTTCGTCGATCTCGCTGAAGCGCTGGGTCTTGGTAACCACACCGTCCACCAGTTCCATAACAAAGGCAGCGGTCTCAAAATCACCGCTTCTGCCGGAGACAACATGGAGCTTCCAGCGGTAATCCTTGGACTTCTTATCGAAGGCCATACCGATAACCTTGGAATCCTCAACCTCCAGGCGGGGCAGGCTTTTCCACACGCGGATAGCTTCCACCTTCTCGGGAATCCATGCCTGGAAGGGATTGTCTGCAGAGTTTTCCTCGGTGGTGACACCCTTTTTCTGCTTCTCCTCATATTCCCGGATTTTTTCTGCAGACATTGGGCGCTTATAAGCTCTGGGATCGGTAGTCACAGGACCGCGCTCACGGTAGACCTTGCGGAACTGCGCCATATCCACGCCGCCGGCAGAGGGGCGGTTGGGTTCATCGCCGCAGACCTGGTCGCACCAGAACAGGCGGTCGTTGTTGTGATCGTATTCCATCTCAGTGACATAGTCCTGAATACGCTCGGGCTTGCCCAGCAGGCCGCAGCAGTAGGGGTCTTCGCCGTTGTCAGGATCCCAACGGATCAAGTAAGACAGAATGCAGCTCTCGTAAGGGGGCTTTGCATGCTCTCTTGCCATCATAGACAGCCACAGCACGCCGTCCTTGTCGAAGTCAAAGGCACGGATGCCGCCGCGGTTATCCTCAAACAGGCCTTCCTTGGGACGGGCGCAACCCACCAGAGTGACCTTGCCGGTGGCAAACTCCAGCTTGTACATATAGCCATAGTAACCAACTACGAAGTACATATACTTGCCGCTGGGATGGTTGCGGCCCTGGACCATATACTGATACCACTTGGAAGTCTTCTCGCCCATGATCTTATCGGGAACACGGAACTCCAGATTCTCCACTTCTACCTTTTCGGTGTCCACCTTGAACATCTGACCGGACTTGGTGCAGCCGTAGATATTGCCATCGGCGCCCAATGCCAGGCGGAAGCAGAAGATCTCAGCCACCTTACCCAGATCCTTGATGACCTGGCGGGTATTAAAATCGTAGCAGTAGATATGGCCACGAGTGAAACCGATCATATACAGACGGTTGTGCTTGGGATCATATTTTGCGCCGTAGATGGACTCCTGAGGCACGGGAGTACCCAGAGTCATACCACGCTCGGTCTTGGGGTCCCATACAATAATCTGGGAGCCGGGGAAACCTTCCCAAACATGGTTATAGTGACCCATCAGCAAAAATTCAGGATGGGAGGGGGCCCGGTCGGTGCAGTGGGTAGTTGCTACCAGCAGGTAATCCTTCTCGTCATAGGGGCACTCGGGATACAGAGCGTGACGGGGAATCACGTTAATACTGGTATGGAACTTGGAGTGGGGCATCTTGCGGTAGGGGTGCGTCAGTACATCAGCCGCATCGAAACAGGTGACTACCTTATCCTGGTCATAATCAAAATAGGCCAGCTTGGTATGTAAGCAATAGCCATTCTCAGAAGACAGAGGATAATAGTATCTGCCATCGGGAGCAACAATGCCATCCCAGCAGGCGTTGGCACCGTAGGACTCCTCCAGCTTGGGCATACGGGCGCGGACACCGGTCTGGTTGATCACGCGCTTGGATTCCAGAGACCCGACTTCAAACTCGTATCTCGATCTAGGTTCTAGGCTCATGTTTTTCCTCCTTGCTTACAGCAATCGTTGTTTCATAAAAGCGCAAAATGCACCTTTTACACTATTTTTTATAGTAGGCCATTTTCCTATAAATGTCAACCGCAAAAAGCAAAAAAAGCCGCAGAAATTAAATTTCTGCGGCTTTTTAAATTGATTAGTCCAGGACCATTACATGGACCTGTGCGATGCGGTCGCAACTGCCGATGGCCAGGTACTTCTCGTCGGGGGACAGGCAGACAGAAGACAGGACATTGGCCACAGAAGGACCGTCGGAGAAATTGGGGATATTGTAGTTGATAATACCTCTCTGGCGCAGGCCATTGACATCATCGTACTCGAAGACATAACCCATATCTTCGTCATCACCGGCAACGCCCCACAGGTGGTTTTTTGCCTTGTTGGTGCACATAGAGCGGATGGGGCCGTAGGCGGCGGCATTACCCAGGCTGTAGACACTGCCGTCAGCAGATACGATGGCAGCCAGCGCGTCCAGAGTGCCCACAAACTTGCGGTCATTGTTCCAATCCACCACACAGGAGGCCTTGGCGCGGAAACGGCGGCCGGTAGCCTCGGGCAGCTTGATAGATTCGTCGAAGTTCACAGGCTGGGGCAGGATATTCTCCCGCAGCCAAGCCTTGTAGGTTTCGTCGATCTCGCTGAAGCGCTGGGTCTTGGTAACCACACCGTCCACCAGCTCCATTACAAAGGCAGCGGTCTCAAAATCACCGCTTCTGCCGGAAACAACATGGAGCTTCCAGCGGTAATCCTTGGACTTCTTATCGAAGGCCATACCAATAACCTTGGAATCCTCAACCTCCAGACGAGGGAGGCTTCTCCATACACGGATGGCTTCCACCTTGTCGGGCGTCCATGCCTGGAAGGGATTGTCTGCAGAGTTTTCTTCGGTAGAGATGCCCTTCTTAATCCTCTCCTCATATTTCTGGAGTTCTTCCTCCGTCATCAGACGGTCATGGGCTCTGAAATCGTTGCTGACGGGGCCACGCTCCCGGTAGACCTTACGGAACTGTGCCAAATCCACACCGCCGGCAGAGGGACGCATCTTGGAACCGGAAACAGTATCTACCCAGAACAGGCGGTCATTATTGTGATCATATTCCAGCTCGGTGACATAGGCCTGAATACGCTCCGGTCTGCCAAGCAAACCGCAGACATAGGGCTCTTCACCGTTATCGGGATCCCAGCGGATCAAATAGGAATGGGGGAAATAGACATACGGCGGGAACGAACCCCTCTTGCCCTGCATAGTGTACCAGATGACACCATCTTTATCGAAATCAAAGCCATAGACACAGCCAAATTCTTCGAACAAACCATTCTTGGGTATAGTATCACCAACGCAGGTGACCTCACCAGTAGCAAATTCCAGCCGGAACATAGCCGTGCGGTTACCGGACAGCACAAAGTACAGGTACTTGCCGCTGGGATGGTTGCGACCCTGGATCATATACTGATACCACAAACCGCACTCACGGCCAAAGAGGGTCTTGGGCGCGTGGAACTCCAGATGCTCAACTTCCACCTTGTCGGTATCTATCTTGAAGAGCTGGCCGGATTTAGAACAGCCGTAGATATTGCCATCGGCACCCAGCACCAAGCGGTAGCAGAAGATTTCCGCCACCTTGCCCAGATCCTTAATGACCTGGCGGGTGTTGAAATCGTAGCAGTAAATATGGCCGCGCATAAAACCGATCATGTACAGACGATTATGCTTGGGATCGTACTCAGCGCCATAGATGGATTCCCGGGGTACAGGCGTACCCAGGGTCATCGCGTGACCGCTCTTGGGATCATACACCAAAATCTGAGAACCGGGGAAGCCTTCCCACACATGGTTGTGGAAACCAAAGGGCAGCCATTCAGGATGATGGGGTGCTTTGTCGGTGGCGTGGGTAGTGCCTACCACCAGATAGTCCATTTCATCGTAGGGGCATTCCGGGTACAAAGCGTGACGGGGAATGATATTCAGACTGGTATGGAATTTGGAATGGGGCAGCTTACGGACGGGGTGCAGCAGCACATCAAATGCTTCAAAGCACTCGATGACCTTGTCCTGGTCATAGTCAAAATAGGCCAGCTTTGTGGTACCGCACTCACCGCTTTCGGAAGACAGCGGGAAGTAAAAACGGCCATCGGGTGCTACAATGCCGTCAAAACAAGCATTGGTAATAGAGCCATCTGCCATAGGCGCCATTCTGGAGCGGACACCGGTCTGGTTTATCACACGGGCAGCTTCATCAGAAAAACGCTCAAATACAAAATTTTTTTCAGGTGCTTGGTTCATAACCATTCCTCCTAAGTATACAGCAATCTTGTTTTATAAAAGTGCAAGACACAGCTTCTACACTATTTTTTATCATAGGTCATTTTCCTATAAATGTCAACTGTAAAAAAGGCAAAAAAGCCGCAGAAACCCAATTTCTGCGGCTTTTTAAATTGATTAGTCCAGGACCATTACATGGACCTGTGCGATGCGGTCGCAACTGCCGATGGCCAGGTACTTCTCGTCCGGGGACAGGCAGACAGAAGACAGGACATTGGCCACAGAAGGACCGTCGGAGAAATTGGGGATATTGTAGTTGATAATACCTCTCTGGCGCAGACCATTGACATCATCGTACTCAAAGACATAGCCCAGATCCTCATCGTCACCGGCAACGCCCCACAGGTGGGTTTTTGCCTTGTTGGTGCACATAGAACGGATGGGGCCGTAAGCCGCGGCGTTACCCAGGCTGTAGACACTGCCGTCAGCAGATACGATGGCAGCCAGCGCGTCCTGCGTACCCACAAACTTGCGGTCATTGTTCCAATCCACCACACAAGAAGCCTTGGCGCGGAAACGGCGGCCGGTAACCTCGGGCAGCTTAATGGATTCGTCAAAATTCACAGGCTGGGGCAGGATATTCTTTCGCAGCCAGGCCTTGTAGGTTTCGTCGATCTCGCTGAAGCGCTGGGTCTTGGTAACCACACCGTCCACCAGCTCCATTACAAAGGCAGCGGTCTCGAAATCGCCGCTTCTACCGGAGACGACATGGAGCTTCCAGCGGTAATCCTTGGACTTCTTATCAAAAGCCATACCGATAACCTTGGAATCCTCAACCTCCAGACGGGGCACGCTTCTCCACACACGGATGGCTTCCACCTTGGAGGGATGCCATGCCTGGAAAGGATTGTCTGCAGAGTTTTCTTCGGTGCTGATGCCCTTCTTCTGCTGCAGTTCATATTTCTCCCACTCTTTTTCATTCATGGGCCGGTCGTACGCTCTACGGTCGCTGCTGACAGGGCCACGCTCACGGTAGACCTTACGGAACTGGGCAAGATCCACACCGCCTGCGGAAGGACGGTCAGGCTCACAGCCGCAGACCTGGTCCACCCAGAACAAACGGTCTCGCTTGTGATCGTACTCGATCTCGGTAATATAGGACTGAATACGCTCAGGTTTGCCGAACAGGCCACAGACATAGGGCTCTTCACCGTTATCCGGATCCCAACGGATCAAGTAGGAGCGATCCTCGTACATATAGGGCGGGAACATGCCACTTTTACCCTGCATGGCGTACCAGATAACGCCTTCTTTATCGATGTCAAAGCTTTGAATCGTGCCGTAATTTTCAAACAGGCCATCCTTTGGCATCGCGTCACCAACACAGGTGACTTCGCCGGTGGCAAACTCCAAACGGAACATTGCCGCGCGGCCGCCGGAAAGAACAAAGTACAAATACTTACCGCTGGGATGAACACGGCCCTGGACCATATACTGATACCACAAGCCGCACTCACGGCCAAACAGGGTCTTGGGTGCGTGGAACTCCAGGTTCTCCACCTCTACCTTTTCGGTATCTACCTTGAACATCTGACCGGACTTGGTGCAGCCGTAGATGTTGCCGTCAGTGCCCAGCACCAAGCGGTAACAAAAGATCTCAGCCACCTTGCCCAGATCCTTGATGACCTGGCGGGTATTGAAATCGTAGCAGTAGATATGACCGCGCATAAAGCCGATCATATACAGGCGGTTATGCTTGGGGTCATACTTAGCGCCGTAGATGGACTCCTGAGGCACGGGAGTACCCAGGGTCGTACCACGCTCGGTCTTGGGGTCCCAAACAATGATCTGGGAGCCGGGGAAACCTTCCCACACATGGTTATGGTGACCGAAAGGCAGCCACTCAGGATGCTGGGGTGCCCGGTCGGTAGAGTGGGTGGTCGCCACCAGCAGATAATCCTCCTCGTCATAGGGGCACTCGGGATACAGAGCATGACGGGGAATAATATTCATAGAAGTATGGTACTTGGAGTGGGGCAGTTTGCGAATGGGGTGCAGCAGCACATCGGCTGCATCAAAGCAGGTAACTACCTTGTCCTGGTCATAATCAAAATAAGCCAGCTTGGTATGTAAACAATAGCCGTTCTCAGAAGACAGGGGGTAATAGAATCTGCCATCGGGAGCAACAATACCGTCCCAGCAGGCATTGGCGCCGTAGGACTCCTCCAGCTTGGGCATACGGGCGCGGACACCGGTCTGGTTCATCACACGGGCGGATTCGTCAGAAAAACGCTCAAATACAAAAATTTTTTTAGGTGCTTGGCTCATAACCATTCCTCCTGAATATACAGCAGCAGAAATGCTTGCCATTATTCATGTGCAGTATACCAAAAGCACCCATTTTTTGCAACAGGCCTATTCACTAAAAAAAACGAAAAACCCAACGAAATTATCCGTTGGGTTTTAGTAACATTATACAAAAGGACTTGCGCACCGCTCCCCTGCTGTTCCGCTACTGAATCTTCAGCAGACCGAAGAACGCCGGAGCAAGGCCGATTGCTTTATCCGCTTCTTATCCGGTATAGCCGTTGGGGTTGTTTTTCTGCCAGTTCCAGGTATCCCGGCACATATCCTCCAGATTCTTCTCCGCAACCCAGCCCAGCTGCGCACGGCTCTTGGCAGGGTCCGCATAGCAGGTGGCCAGGTCGCCGGGACGGCGGGGCGCAATTTTATAAGGAACAGGCACATTGTTCACCCGCTCAAATGCCTTGACCATATCCAGCACACTGTAGCCGGTGCCGGTGCCCAAATTGAACACCTCCGTTCCGGTGTGGGCAGTTGCATAAGAGATCGCCGCCACATGGCCCTTGGCCAGATCCACCACATGGATATAGTCCCGGACGCCGGTACCGTCGGGCGTGTCATAATCGTCGCCGAATACGCTCAAATACTCTCTGCGACCCACCGCCACCTGAGAAATATAAGGCAGCAGGTTATTGGGGATACCCTTGGGATCTTCACCGATCAGGCCGCTGTGATGGGCGCCGATGGGATTAAAGTACCGCAACAGCACCACAGACCATTCCTTGTCCGCAAAGGCGATATCCCGGAGGATCTGTTCGCCCATATACTTGGTCCAGCCGTAGGGGTTGGTGCAATTGCCTGTTTTGGAAGTCTCCCGCAAGGGCATTTCGTTATCGCCGGAATAGACAGTTGCAGAAGAGGAAAAGATGATTTTCTTCACATTATGGGCCGCCATCACCCGGCACAGGGTCAGCGTGGATCCCAAATTATTGGCATAGTACCGCTCCGGTATGGCCACAGACTCGCCCACAGCCTTCATACCGGCAAAATGGATCACACAGTCGATCCCGTGGGCATCGAACACCTGGGACAAAGCTGCCTCGTCGCACACATCCAGCTCATAAAATGCCGGACGCTTGCCGGTGATGGTCTCTACCCGATCCAATACCGCCGGGTTGGAGTTTGCCAGATTGTCGACGATCACCACATCCATACCCAGATTCAGCAGCTCTACACAGGTATGGCTGCCGATATATCCCATACCGCCGGTAACTAAGATTTTCATTTCGCTGTCTCCTTTGTCTGTTTTATGTATTGCTTTTATTTTAACTGTTTTCCGGCACAATTTCAACATAAAAAATAAAGGGCCGCGTTTTCGCGGCCCTTTGGGAGTATTCGCTTACATCAGAGGATCCATACCCAGAACCGGATGACCCTTCTCGGTCAGCCAGCTCATCAGTTCCTCTGCGTCGCAGGTAACGGTCTCGTCGGCAACCATATCGGCAAAGTTTTCAATGCCGTACAGTTCCTTAGCGGTCTTATTCAACCGCTCTGCCACATCGTCCTTCAGTTCCTTGGGCATCCAGACGATCCGCTCCAGGCCGCCTTCTGCTGCCAGGAACTTCTTGGAGGCGATGAAGTGACGGCCGTGGCCCATAAAGCCGGGGGTCTGGACACCGCCGCCGGTGCAGGAGGCCAGCTCACCGAAGGTCATACCGGCAGGGGTCATACCCTTATATTCCCGATTGACCACAATAACACCGGAGGACACAGCCTCGATACCGCAGATACACTCGAAGCAGCCGCAGGAGGTCATGGGATCTTCCAGAATGGAGTACAGGGTGACATTTTCCACAGCGCCATGGGTGGCTTCGTTGATCATACGGTTGACTTCCTCGTAACGGCCGGTGCGCTCGTCGATCAGGCCCTTCTTGAGGATGGGCTGGCAAGGACCGTTGGGATCCAGCTCGTTGGTAGCCTTGGCATCCAGCCAGGAAACTGCGCCGCACAGGCCCAGACGCTCGGGGGTAACCACGCAGCAGTGGGCAGGGGCAAAGGACTGGCAGAGGATACATGTGTAGTAACGGTCAACGGCTTCGTCGGTCATAGAGGCCAGACGGTCATCTCTCTGGGCGTAGCGGGGCATTGCCACTTCGTCACGGAACTTGCCGGCTTCCACAGGGTCGGTAATCAGGGTGATCTGGCACTTATCCACAACGGCGTCGAACTCGTCCATGATCATCACATACAGGACCTCAGCGAAATCCTTCAGCCGCAGGCCTGCCTCGAAAGCGGAGTTCGCCACACGGACACGGACCTGATTACGCTGGCCGGTGTGCATCACGCCTTCCATATAGTTGAACCAAGCGTGGAATTTCCGCTCGATAACAGATTCGAAGTCCACCTGCATCTTCTTGCCGGCAACCTCAACAAAGGTGGCCAGGGCCAGGTCTTTTTCCGCATCCAGATCCGGTCCGATGATGGTGATCTTATGGTCTTCCACCTCGCCCAGTTCCTTCATCACTACCAACTCAGCGGTGGGATTCTTGGAGGACCAGAACTCGTTATGCATATCGGCCTTACGGATGATCTCGCCCTCAAAAGCAGCGGCGAATGCCACAGGAATGGGCAGCTCGGTGACCTTGATCTTGATGTTCCGCAGTTCCAAAGACTTCTTGACGGTTTCATTATGGTCGCATACGGATTCCAGCGCGCCGGGCACCTGGTTCTCGCCAAGATCGATATCCACCACCACGGGGAAACCCAGAGCGATAGCGCCTGCACCGGCAGAGACCACCACGGCATCAATGGCGCCGAAGGTGTTAACGAATGCGGGCACGCGGTTCTTGGTGTAATCCAGGAGGCCTCCCAGATCGCCGGGCTGCACATTACCGAAGATCAGCGCTGCGCGGACGGCAACGGTGACAACATGGATGACAGAAGTCACATCGTGGCCCAGGGGGATGACACGGAACTCAAGGCCCATACGGACGCCGCCCTCGGCGCACTGTTCGATAACATCGCCAACCATAAAGGTCATAATGCCCTTGGACTGGTAGTCCTTAACTACCTTGACCACATCTTCGGCATTGTCCGCCTTGCCCAGCACCACGGCCACGCCGGGGATATCGCCGGTAACCAGAGGAACGCCCAAACTACGGATGATGGGATCGGGCACGAAGCCGATGCCGGAGTCGTTTTCATAGGGGTTACCGCCCTCGGCGTACTTGAGGCCCTCGATGATCTCAGCGCCGACAGCGGTAGCAAGACCGGCGTTCAGCGCCTGGCCCAGGTCTTCCTGGTTGGTGATCAGGCTCTTTAGCACACCAACACAGGCAGGCAGGTCGCCAAGGGTCTTAACTTTCACGCCGGTGGCCGCATAAATAGTGGGAAAATAATAAGCTGTATCGGGGAATGCGATGGGATGGTCAGCGCCATACTTGGCAATGGCATCGTTGACTGCGCCCTCGGTGAGGCCGGCTACGGCATTACTGCCGCCATAGATCAGATCAGTTAATACGCTCATAATGTTTCCTCCTAATATTAATTATATATAAAACCATATGGCTTAATATGCAAAAGACATAACAAAGAAAGCGAAATGGCAGGGAGGGAGTCTTCCCTCCCTGCCATAAAATGCGGGGAAATTACATATCCAGGTAGCTGTCGGAGTACAGCACGTGGTTCTTGAAGATGTCGCAGGACTTGATGGTCTCCATCAGTCTGCGGTCGTTGGGGTTAACGATAGCGGAGGTCAGACCCTGCATCATGCACATTGCAACCAGAGTTGCGTCCATGATGGGACGGACTTCCTTGGGAGCGCCG